>NZ_JABXJH010000008.1:0-96890 GCF_013373675.1 Bacteroides sp. L10-4 | reverse complement strand
CTGATAGAGGTCGTACACCTCCTGGTAGTTTACTTTTTCTTTTGCCATAATCTTTGTTAGTAATTGGTTATGGCGCAAAGATATGCTGGGTTGCGATGCGTGTCAAGGCGGAAAATAGAATGGTTACGGAATACTGACACGTATCATGGGAACATCCACCTGCGACATCATGGTTACCGACAAAGACGAGGTAGGCGGACGCTGTATCAAGGGAATCTGCGGTCAGGTGGACGGTTCGGTAGTTGTTTCAAGCATTATTATAAGGGATATGCGTGCAAGCATTTGACACATCTTTTCCCCCACCATGTATCGTACAACCGTTTTGTGGAATTGGAAAAAGAAGTACACTTCATATTAGATGGGAGTAATACATTAAAAAAACATTACTTTTAATATAGGGTGACGTCTTTTATTATTTTAAATACTTATCTATCAGTTGTCCATAAGTTAATGAAACCCTATTTCATTATCTTTCCTGCCCAATAAACTCCCCCCAATATCAGCACCGCCCCCATCAAAGCAACCATAGTAAGCTGTTCTCCAAGCAGAAAAGCAGAGCCTACCAGAGTGAAGAGAGGATTCAGATAAATATAGTTGGAAGCTCTTATCGTTCCCAGCTGTTTCAATACCACATTCCAGACTACAAAACAAATCAAGGAGGCCAACACACCCAGGAAAAGCAGATTGAACAGAATAGCCGGCTCGAGAAGACGAGCAATGTCGAAGTTCCAAGGATGAACCAGAAATGCAGGAAGAATAGTCAATACTCCATAAAAAAATATCTTACGGGTAATGAAAGTTATACCATAACGGTTGGACATTTTCCTCATTATTAAGCTATAGAATGCCCAGGAAAAAGCTGCAAGCAAAGTAAGGAAATCACCTAAAGGAGAAATCTTCAATACAAAACTACCATTATAAACCACCAATGCCACACCAACCAACGCCAGCAAAGAACCAGCCATCAATCCACGGGTAACTTTTTCCTTCTTGTAAATCCACAAAGAAAGAATGGTCGTGAGCAACGGTGCCGTACAGACAATAAATGCCACATTCGTAGCCAATGTAATCTCTAAAGCTGTATTTTCCGTAAAAAAGTAAAATGAACCGCCTGCTATACCTCCTAAAAACAACCAAAATTCATCTTTCCAATTATCAGCAAACAGTTTTCGTGGAGAAATAAACCAGATGCCCAGATAAGCTATCAGGAAACGAAGGAAGAATATTTCTTGCGGGGAAAGGCCATGTCCAATCAATACTTTCGTTGAAATAAAGGTCAGCCCCCAAATACCTACCGTAAGAACGGCGACAAGATGATAAGTATAATTTTTCATTGCGTTCATACACTTCCGATAAGTCGCGCAAAGATACGACTTTCTTCTTCAACACAATAACGCGAAGGATGAAATCTTCCCAGACTTCATCCTTCGCTATATCCTAAAAATCTTTTAGAAAATATCCTATTGAATAATTTAGTTACTGTTTGTATTATAAATAAAAAATTAGTTTTAAAAGCACATCACAAATCTAGGCAATAAAAAGTGAATTATCAAGCCTTTGCCATTGTTTTTTATGTTACTTCGCTACAAATCTGAAAATAAACCCGTAACTTTGCACCGATATCAACCGGATACTAACCGGTTTTAACCATTGAATAAACAATGTTTTCAACAAAATATTAATTAGTACCACTATGGAATACAATTTCAGGGAAATTGAAAAGAAATGGCAGAAAAGGTGGGTGGAAAACAAAACCTACCAAGTGACGGAAGACGAAACGAAGAAAAAATTCTATGTACTGAACATGTTCCCCTACCCTTCCGGTGCAGGATTGCATGTAGGTCATCCGCTAGGATACATCGCTTCAGATATTTACGCCCGCTACAAACGACTGCAAGGTTTCAATGTACTGAATCCCATGGGATATGATGCTTACGGCCTTCCAGCAGAACAATATGCCATACAAACGGGACAGCACCCTGCAATTACGACCGTCAACAATATCAACCGATACCGTGAACAGTTGGATAAGATAGGATTTTCCTTCGACTGGAACCGGGAAATCCGTACTTGCGACCCGGAATATTACCACTGGACACAATGGGCTTTCCAAAAGATGTTCAATAGCTACTACTGCAACGACCAGAAGCAAGCCCGTCCCATCCAGGAACTGATAGATGCTTTCCCAATATACGGAAACGAAGGATTGAACGCCGCATGCAGCGAAGAACTGCACTTCACTGCCGAAGAGTGGAATGCCAAAAGCGAAAAAGAACAGCAGGAAATCCTGATGAACTACCGCATCGCCTACTTAGGTGAAACGATGGTGAACTGGTGCCCACAGCTGGGAACCGTACTTGCCAACGACGAAGTGGTGGACGGCGTCAGCGAACGCGGTGGTTTCCCCGTTGTCCAGAAGAAGATGCGCCAATGGTGCCTTCGTGTATCTGCCTATGCACAACGCTTGCTGGACGGACTCGATACCATCGACTGGACCGATTCCCTGAAGGAAACACAGAAAAACTGGATAGGACGTAGCGAAGGTGCCGAAATACAATTCAAAGTGAAAGACAGCAATCTGGAATTCACTATCTTCACCACCCGTGCAGACACTATGTTCGGCGTTACCTTCATGGTTTTGGCTCCCGAAAGCGAACTGGTATCGCAACTCACGACCGATGCACAGAAAGACGAAGTAAATGCTTATCTGGAACGCACCAAGAAGCGTACCGAACGTGAACGTATTGCCGACCGTAGCGTTACCGGTGTGTTTTCCGGAAGTTATGCCGTCAATCCCTTCACTGGTGAGGCTGTTCCTATTTGGATAAGCGACTATGTACTTGCCGGATATGGTACGGGAGCCATCATGGCTGTGCCTGCACACGACAGCCGTGACTATGCTTTTGCCAAGCACTTCGGCCTCGAAATCCGTCCGTTGGTAGAAGGCTGTGATGTAAGCGAAGAGAGCTTCGATGCCAAGGAAGGTATCGTATGCAACTCTCCACGCGAAGGCGTTACTTCC
This sequence comes from Bacteroides sp. L10-4, assembly GCF_013373675.1. Lineage (NCBI taxonomy): Bacteria > Pseudomonadati > Bacteroidota > Bacteroidia > Bacteroidales > Bacteroidaceae > Bacteroides > Bacteroides sp. L10-4. The sequence goes on along the minus strand of NZ_JABXJH010000008.1, from coordinate 93,868 downwards.
TATTGCGACCTTTCACTGAACGGGTTGACCATCAAGGAAGCGATTGCCGCTACCAAGAAATATGTGAAAGAACATAACTTGGGACGTGTAAAGGTGAACTTCCGTCTGCGTGATGCCATTTTCTCACGCCAGCGCTATTGGGGCGAGCCGTTCCCGGTTTACTACAAAGACAACATGCCTTACATGATTGACGAAAGTGCCCTCCCCCTGGAATTGCCCGAAGTAGCCAAATTCCTGCCTACCGAAACCGGTGAACCTCCATTGGGACATGCCACAAAATGGGCTTGGGATACTGTGAACAAATGTGTTGTAGAAAACGAAAAGATAGACAACATCACCGTCTTCCCGCTGGAACTCAATACTATGCCCGGATTTGCCGGTTCAAGCGCCTATTATCTGCGTTACATGGACCCGCACAACCACCAGGCGATTGTAGATAAAAAAACAGATGAATACTGGCACAATGTAGATCTTTACGTAGGCGGCACCGAACATGCCACCGGCCACTTGATATACTCCCGTTTCTGGAATAAGTTCCTGCACGACCTCGGCTTTTCCGTAGCCGAAGAACCGTTCCAAAAGCTGGTGAACCAAGGTATGATTCAAGGACGGAGCAATTTCGTCTATCGCATCAAAGATACCAATACATTCGTATCCCTGAACCTGAAAGACCAGTACGACACTACCCCACTCCATGTGGATGTGAATATCGTGTCCAATGATGTCCTGAACCTTGAAGCTTTCAAAGCATGGCGTCCCGAATACGAAACCGCCGAGTTTATTCTGGAAGACGGCAAGTACATCTGCGGATGGGCTGTGGAGAAGATGAGTAAATCCATGTTCAATGTGGTCAATCCCGACATGATTGTCGAAAAATACGGTGCCGACACTCTCCGTATGTACGAAATGTTCCTGGGACCGGTAGAACAATCAAAGCCGTGGGATACGAACGGAATAGACGGTGTACACCGCTTCATCAAGAAGTTCTGGTCATTGTTCTACGACCGCAACGGCAATTATCTGGTAACGGATGAACCTGCCACCAAGGAAGAATTGAAATCCCTCCATAAACTAATCAAGAAAGTGACGGGAGACATCGAGCAATTCTCTTACAACACAAGTATCAGTGCTTTCATGATTTGCGTGAACGAGTTGTTCGGAATGAAATGCAGCAAGAAGGAAATCCTGAACCAGTTCATCATCGTTCTGGCTCCCTTTGCTCCGCATGTATGCGAAGAGTTGTGGGAGACACTAGGCAATACAGAATCCGTATGCGATGCCAAGTGGCCGGTATACAACGAAGAATACTTGGTGGAAAATACGGTCAACTACACAGTTTCCTTCAACGGAAAGGCACGGTTCAACATGGAGTTCCCCGCAGATGCGGCATCGGATGCGATACAGACTGCCGTATTGGCCGACGAACGCTCTGAAAAATGGATGGAAGGCAAGACCATCGTCAAGGTAATCGTAGTGCCGAAGAAGATTGTAAACATCGTTGTAAAATAAATGAATAATGGATGATGAGTGAACCTATGACTCATCACTCATCATCCGTACCTGTAACTTTAATCAATATGAAGATTACAAAGCCAACCAAAGCGGAAGTGATGAGAGAAGTGAAGGATTATGTCTTCATTACTTTCGGACTCATCAGCTATGCCTTGGGATGGGTGGCGTTTCTGCTTCCCTACCAAATTACCACCGGAGGCACTACCGGTATCAGCGCCATCCTGTACTACGCCACGGGATTTCCCATCCAGTGGTCCTACTTCATCATTAATGCCGTGTTAATGACATTTGCCATCAAGATACTCGGTCCCCGATTCAGCATCCGCACCACGTTTGCCATCTTCGGACTGACATTTCTCCTTTGGATTTTTCAGGAACTGATGAAAGGGGCCGACGGAACACTCCCCCAGCTTCTGGGCGAAGGGCAGGACTTCATGGCTTGCCTGATAGGTGCGGCCATGTGCGGTACAGGATTGGGAGTAGTATTCAACAACAACGGAAGTACGGGAGGCACGGACATCATTGCCGCCATTATCAACAAATACAAGGACGTGACGCTGGGACGCATGATTATGGCTTGCGACGTTGTCATCATCAGTTCCTGCTATTTCATCTTCCACGACTGGCGACGGGTGATATTCGGTTTTGTAACCCTGTTTATCATAGGTTTTGTACTGGACTACATCATAAACAGCGCACGACAGTCCGTGCAATTCTTCATCTTCTCCAAAGAATACGACAAGATTGCCGACCGCATCACCAAGGAAACCCATCGTGGTGTAACAGTGCTCGACGGTACCGGCTGGTACAGTAAGCACAACGTGAAGGTACTCGTTGTCCTTGCCTACAAACGCCAATCGATAGAAATATTCAGGCTGGTGAAAGACATAGACCCGAACGCTTTCATCTCACAAAGCTCCGTCATCGGGGTATACGGAGAAGGGTTCGACCGGTTGAAAGTGAAATAGAGACTTGTATAGGTCACACAGGTATGAGGAGAACATGATATGAGAAAGAAATTTGTATTTGCCACCAACAATTCACACAAACTGGAAGAAGTGACCGACATCCTGGGAGAGAAGGTCGAACTTCTCAGCATGAAGGATATCAAATGTGATACTGACATTCCGGAAACTGCAGACACTCTTGAAGGAAATGCTTTGCTAAAAGCAAGATATATTTTCGATAACTATCATCTGGACTGTTTTGCCGATGATACCGGCTTGGAAGTGGAGGCCCTTGGCGGGGCACCGGGTGTATATTCCGCCCGTTATGCCGGCAATGCACACGATTCGGAAGCAAACATGAAGAAATTGCTGAAAGACATGGAGGGCATCGATAACCGGAAAGCGCAATTCCGTACCGTATTTGCACTTATCATCGACGGAAAGGAACATCTGTTTGAGGGCATTGTGAAAGGAGAAATCGCAGAAAACAAAAAAGGCACTTCAGGCTTCGGCTACGATCCCATATTCATTCCCGAAGGATATACGCAGACTTTTGCCGAAATGGGGAATGAACTGAAGAATAAAATCAGTCACCGGGCATTGGCCACCGCTAAACTTTGCAGGTTCCTGATGAAATAAAGCCAAAGTACTCCCCCCTCCTCCCAGAAGGAGAATCGGGGGGAGTACCGGTGTTATAAGATGACGGAGGATTACAACCCCAGTTGAGCCGATATTTCCAACATCCTCTTGATCGGTTTCACTGCTTTTTCTGCAATCTCGGCATCCACCTTTATTTCCGGTGATTCGTTTTTCAAGCAATCATAAAGCTTTTCCAATGTATTCAGTCGCATGTAGCCGCATTCATTGCAGGCGCAAGTGCTGTCGTTGGGAGGAGCCGGAATAAACGTTGTCTGCGGGCATTGTTTCCGCATCTCGTGCAGGATACCGCTTTCGGTGGCCACGATATAGCTCTTTTCGGGATGCGTCACTGCATACTTCAACAAAGCTGCCGTAGACCCTACCACATCAGCCAGTTTCAAGACCGTACTCTTGCATTCGGGATGTGCCAGTACCACCGCATCGGGATGTTGCTGTTTTATTTCAACAATCTTTTCAACCGAGAATTCCTCGTGTACATGGCATGCGCCATTCCATAATAACATATTTCTTCCGGTAACGGAGTTGATATAATTGCCCAAGTTCCGGTCCGGTCCAAAGATTATTTTCTCATCTTTGGGGAAGCTTTCCACGATTTGCTTTGCATTGGTAGAAGTTACCACCACATCAGTCACCGCCTTTACGGCAGCCGTTGTATTCACATAGGATATCACCGTATATCCGGGATGCTCTTTGACAAACTGACTGAATTTGTCTGCCGGACAACTGTCTGCCAACGAACAGCCTGCCGCCATGTCGGGCACCAGTACCTTCTTGTCGGGACAAAGCACCTTTGCCGTTTCTCCCATGAAGTGCACGCCGCACATCACGATAATGTCCGCTTCCGTCCGTGCCGCCCATTGTGCCAGAGCCAAGCTGTCGCCCACGTAATCGGCTATATCCTGTATCTCACCTTTCTGGTAGTAGTGTCCCAGAATAACTGCGTTCTTCTCCAGCTTCAGCTGTCTGATAGCTTCTATAAGATTATCCATAATCATATTTTTTAATTTCTCTTTCTTCTTTAAAAATCTTTTGATAGTGATGATAGGCTGTTAATAGTGTGGACAAATAAATGTGATTTTTCTTGCCCATGAAGTTATTAGTATCAAGCCGAATTTTACCCTTATGCTTATAAACCGGAGTTTTGAGTTTTATCCGTTGATAATAAGACTTCTGTAAAACAGCATTAACATGTTGTTAATAATATGCAAAGTTAATAACTTTAGGGTTATAAATCGATGAAATCGGACTGAAAAATATGTTGAAGCAACCCTTGAAAGTTCTTCTTAACTTTTTTGGTTTGTTCGTTGCGGTATCGTAATATGCAGACCTTTGAATAATGCAAGGATTATTTTTAAAATTGTTTCCCTGTTGTATCGACACCTTTTCAACGGTTATTAACTGGGATATAAACGGAAAAAAGTATCTTTGCAGTATCAATGGAAACAAGGGATATTGTCCTGTTTGACAGACACTGGTGTCTGACGTGACAAAGTCCAGTGTTTGTCAGATAGCATATAAATTATTGTATAATAATGTATTAAATAACATCGTCATGCGTAAACTGAAGATAATGGAACTGAATCGTATCAGCATAGAAGAATTTAAGGAAGCCGAAAAGCTACCTTTGGTGGTGGTATTGGATAATATCCGCAGTCTCCATAATATAGGTTCCGTCTTCCGTACCTCGGATGCTTTCCGCATTGAGTGCATCTATCTTTGTGGCATTACGGCTACCCCGCCCCATCCGGAGATGCACAAAACTGCCTTGGGAGCGGAATTCACAGTAGATTGGAAGTATGTTGATAACACTGTTGAAGCTGTTGACAACCTTAAGTCCGAAGGATACACGGTCTATTCCGTGGAGCAGGCAGAAGGCAGCGTGATGCTGGACGAACTGGTGCTTGACAAGACTGAAAAGTATGCCGTGGTAATGGGAAACGAAGTGAAGGGCGTCCAACAAGAGGTGATTGACCATTCGCACGGTTGCATTGAAATTCCCCAGTACGGTACGAAGCATTCGCTGAATGTATCGGTCACGGCAGGTATTGTCATCTGGGACTTATTCAAGAAACTGAGATAAGCCCTTTTTTCTTTATGTATAATATAACGGAATGGCATAATCAGCAGTATTAACAAGCTTGTTGATAAGCTGTCAATATATCGTGTTTATTCCATCCATGGATGGAATAATTAGGTGGAAACGGGAAAGAGAATGAACAACGGTTTATTTGGTTATTAACAGTATTTATTTATTGATAATCAGTTGTTTGTTGTGATGTGTTTTCCTGTTACCAACAATATTTTCAACAGATTGCAAAATAATCCGGAAGAAGGGTTACTGTCTTTTTATTATTTATGCGAATCAGTAGTTGAACCCTGTTCATAACGCTTCCGGCAAGGAAGCAGATGTTAAGCTATCGACCTTTAACTCTTGAGCCCGAAGGGCGATAACTTCTTCTACTCCCTTTAACTCCCTTGGATGAACGAAAGAGCCACGTCTGTTCTGTAATTTATCTTACGGCATATACCTGATGTTTTCCTATAATTTTGTATATTTGCCGTATATATATAAATCATACCAGTATGAAAAAGATAATATCTTCATGGATAGGCATCTTTGTAGGTTGTACTATTCTGGCGGCAGGTTTCGTGTATTTTATCAATCCTTACAATCTTGTTCCCGGCGGGGTGTATGGGGCCAGTATCGTGCTTCATAACTTGTTTCCTTCCGTTCAGGTAGGTACGTTCGGTTATATGTTTGATATTCCTTTGCTGATAATTTCCGTATTGGTATTGGGAGCGAAACTTGGAGCACGTACCATCGTGGCGGCACTTTTCACCCCGCTTGCCATGAATGTGCTGTCTTTCCTCTCCTATCCTTCCGAGGAAGCGCTCCACCGGTTGGACCCTACGCAGTTGTTGGGCGGAAGTCTGGATATGTCAGACCATTTGATGTTGACTTCCGTGATTGGTGCGGTGGTCATTGGGGTGGGCTGTGGCATCGTAGTGCGTAGCCAGGCTACTACAGGGGGCACGGACATCGTGGCGATGATATTGCAGAAATACTGTCATATACGTTTTTCGAAGGCGATATTGCTGGTAGATGGCATTGTGGTGGGTTTCGGGCTGCTGGTTATCGGTTTCGGCATCGGCAATCCGGATGACGCCACGCAACCCTCGTGGCACTTGTCTTTTTATTCGCTCATTGCCATTTTTGTTACTTCGAGGGTATTGGCATACGTGATAAACGGTGAGAAGAATGACAAGATACTGTTTGTGATCAGTGACATGCGGCTTACCGCCTTGCACGATTATATTCTTAAGGATTTGGACCGTACGGCCACTTGCATCAAGAGCAGCGGTCTTTATACCAAGGCAGACAAGCAAATGCTGTTTCTTGTGGTAAGCTACAAGGAAGTGATAGGCATCAAGCAGAAGATAAGGGAAGTGGATCCTAAGTCTTTTGTGGTGGTTACCGATGCGTACGATGCCTTTGGCGAAGGATGGAAAGAACTTCCGATGGTAGGGGAGGTGCAACCCGAATAAGCGGAGTAATCAACAATTGGTTCATTCTGTTATCAACAATTGTTTTTTTTTGTAAATCAACGTGTTATATTTTGTTTCTTTACATTTGTAACAATGTTGTCAACATGTATGAGATTCAGATGAGCTCTTTTTTAAGAGCCACGGCTTGGGTTATCAGAGATTATCAAAGCTGCCCGCTTTCCACCATCAGTATCACCCGTTCGGTCAGTGCATCCTCTCCCATGGGGTCGTATTGCTTTTTCAGGCTGGCGCCGAAGAGTGCGGCGAAAGCCTGGTAGAACCCGGCTTTGAAAGAGCCCATGAAAGCTTTTACCAATTCATATCCGGTGGAGCGGGTCTGTCGGTCTACCAGTTTTATCAACAGTTTGCCCTGGGCAAAGGTCAGCTTCTTCATGCGGGGAGTGTACTGCTCCTTCAAGCTTTTCTCTACTGCTTTCATGTGTTTCTGGCGGGCTTTTTCGGTGGGCAGGGTCATCATGTATTCGTAGGTTTCGATGATGGCACGGTTAATCTCCTTGGAAATGGGAAGTACCTTCTTTACGTCACGGATGAGTTTGTAGTACTTGTTCATGTCGCGCTTGTTCTTGAACCTGAGCGGCTTGAAGATGTAGACAGTGGGGAGCTTGATATAAGGGATGGTATCTCCTTCGTGAACGCACATGGGAGTAAGATAGACACTCTTTTGTGCAGCAGGCCGAGGTTGTTGCTGCGCAAAGCATTTCAGGCTTCCGAGAGAAAGAAACATGATGAGTATTACTATGTTAAGCCTTGCGTTCATGTTGCAAAAGTACACCATTCTGTGTAATGTTGTTGCATTATGTTGATTTTTCCTTGCTCAATTAACTTATTTAAGGTAACTTCGCTTCCCAAAACATGAAAATGACCTACTATTAATGGAATTACTCAAGATAGGAGTTTTTGTAAGTATGCTGTCAATGACTCCTATGCTTGAAGCTCAAAATACATCCGGCCTTCAGAAAGAACAGCCTTTGCTTCTTTTGGAAGAAAATCTGGAACAACTTTCCATCGGGAATGAGGAAGAATACGGTTGGGAAGATGAATTGGAGGAGTTGTCCCGACGTCTGCAAGAGCCTGTCAACCTCAATGCCGCCACTAAACGGCAATTGGAGCAGTTTCCTTTTCTTACGGATATACAGATAGAGAATCTTCTGGCTTATGTCTATATACACGGACAGATGCAGACCATTTATGAATTGCAGCTGGTGGAGGAGATGGATAAACGTACCATCGACCTACTGCTGCCCTTTGTCTGTGTGCGGGCAGTGAAAGCGGGTAGGGGGTATCCTGCTTTAAAATCTATACTGAAATACGGGAAACACGAAACATTGGCACGGTTGGACGTGCCGTTCTATATCCGTAAAGGATACGAAAAGAATTACCTGGGACCTTCCCCTTACCATTCTTTGCGCTATGGTTTTCATTACGGAGATTATCTTCAGATAGGCATGACGGGAGAGAAGGATGCCGGAGAACCTTTCTTTGCCCTGCACAACGGAAAAGGCTATGATTACTATTCTTTCTATTTTCTGATAAAGAATCTGGGAAGGCTGAAGGCTTTGGCATTGGGCAATTACCGTCTGAGCTTCGGGCAGGGACTGGTACTCAGTACGGATTTCCGTTTAGGAAAAACATTCTCTATGTCTACAGCAGAGTATCGTACCGGAGGCATCCGTAAGCATAGTTCTACCGATGAGTACAATTATTTCCGGGGAGCGGCGGCAACGGTGGGAGTATTGCCTTACCTGGATATTTCAGCTTTCTATTCGCACCGCTCCATGGACGGAGTAGTGGAGGACGGAGAGATAACCTCCATTTACAAGACGGGATTGCATCGCACGCAGAAGGAGGCAGATAAGATGAATGCCTTTGCCTTGCAGGTAATAGGTGGAAACATGACCTATGAAAAGAATTCTCTGAAGGTGGGAGTAACGGGGATTTACTATTTTTTCAACCGTCCTTACGAGCCTCGGTTGAACAAGTATGCAAAGTACAATCTTCATGGAAGTGATTTCTATAACGTGGGCATGGATTATAGGTATCGTCTGGGCCGTTTTGTCTGGGTAGGGGAAGCGGCAACCGGCAGTAAAGGCTATGCGTTGCTGAACCGGCTGAAGTATAATCTTTCTTCCGATTATCATCTGCTACTTGTTCACCGGTATTATTCATATGATTATTGGACTTTGTTTGGGCGTTCCTTTGGCGAAAGCAGTATGCCGCAGAATGAGAACGGATGGTATCTGGCAGCAGAGGCCACACCTTTCGCCCGTTGGAAGTTTTTCGCTTCACTGGATATGTTTTCTTTTCCTTGGTGGAAATACCGTATAAGTAAGCCCTCAAAGGGAGCGGATGCCATGTTTCAGGTTGCTTATACTCCTCGAAAGAGCCTTTCGATGTATTTTAATTATCGGTACAAACAGAAAGAAAGAGACGTGACGGGTACAAGCGGTACAGTTATCGAACCTATCTATCACCATAAACTCCGTTATCGGTTGACCTATATGGCGGGAAGATATATCTTTCGTACTACAATAGATTATAACCACTTCCGCCAGCAGGATGGGGAAGGGTATCGCTTTGATAGACGGCAAGGTTATCAGTGTACTCAACTTTGCTCGTACACTTTCCCCTTCCCTCTGTCGGTTTCCGTGCAGGGAACTTGGTTTCATACGGACGATTACGATTCGCGTGTTTACGCCTCCGAGCGTGGATTGTTATATACTTTCTATACCCCTTCTTTCTATGGCAAAGGATTCCGTTACTCCACTCATCTGCGATATGATTTGAGTAAGAACTTCATGTTTCTTGCCAAGTTCGGACAGACGGTTTATCAGGATAGGCAGACGATTGGTTCGGGCAATGATGAGATACCGGGAAATAGGAAAGCGGACTTGCAGATGCAACTGCGTATCAAGTTTTAGAAACTGTTTTAATTTTATTTTTCAGGTTGCTCAGAAGAAAACTGAAATAAAATTAAAACAGTTTTTTAGAGCCTTCTCTTTATCTGTCACTTTCTTCCAGCATGAAAATTTCATTTACAGTCTTTCCGAATATCTCTGATATTTTCAATGACAGCAAGGTGGAAGGGACATACTTTCCCGATTCTATGGCATTGATGGTTTGCCGGCTCACTCCTATGGCTTCAGCCAATTGCTGTTGGGTCATATGCTTGATGGCTCTTTCTACCCTTAATGTATTAGTCATTGTTGCTCCTCCTAAATTTATAAAGTTCAATGTTGTACTTTATGATGAACAGAAACAATATCATAAACAAGTCTATGAATACAAAATTAAGATATTGCATGTCATAAATCAGCATAGTGCATACTATCAGTAGGGAATACGCTGTTATGGTAGCCCAGATAAGAGAGTTTGAACGAATATTGGCAATGCATTCATCTTCGTCCTTTTCTTTTGAGAAAGCTATGAACAAGAGTGAAGCCGTAAGCCCTATCATACTCAACTCGTCGAATAAAGAGTTCTTGATAATACCCCAGGGAATTACTGACAACGCGTTTACCTTCAATCAATCTTCATTGCTGCCGTCGAAGAGGCAGATGAAGGACGTGATGGCGAATGGGACAAATAAACACCAACCTATCTTTCTGAAAGTGGTTGGAAATAAATAGTTCTTTCTCATAATACTATACATTTAGATGTCTGTAAATGTAATGTATGCTTTACATATAAACAAGTAAAACATATAAAATGTAATGTATAGTTTACTTTTATAGCATAAAATCTATGCTTTATAAAGGGAATATTTTCTTTTATGGGTAAACTTTTGCAAGCCGAACATTGCCAGATACCATAGTTTTCACTTAACTTTGGAGCGGTAAGATTGTTTAAGCATTAATCAAACCGTAAATCGTCAAATCATAAATAGTATGACTGTCATTTATCCATCTCCCATATTCGGTCCCGTTCATTCTCGCCGTCTGGGAGTATCTTTGGGAATAAATTTATTGCCGGCAGACGGCAAAGTATGCACCTTCGACTGTATTTATTGTGAATGTGGTTTCAATGCCGACCATCGTCCCAAACAGCCGTTGCCTACGCGCGAAGAAGTTCGTTCGGCCCTTGAAGCCCGCCTGCGGGACATGCAGCAAAACGGGCCTACACCGGATGTACTGACTTTTGCCGGTAATGGAGAACCGACGGCACATCCTTGTTTTCCCGAAATCATAGAAGATACACTTGCCTTGCGCGACAAGTATTTTCCGAATGCAAAGGTGAGCGTACTGAGCAATTCTACCTTTATCCATCGTCCTGCCGTATTTGAGGCTTTAAACAAGATTGACAACAACATCCTTAAACTGGATACGGTGGATGAAGAGTATGTCCGTGTACTTGACCGTCCTGCCGGACATTATTCCATCCGGAAGATTATAGAAGGAATGAAAGCGTTCAAAGGGAACTGCATTATCCAGACCATGTTTCTCAAAGGAAGTTATAAAGGACAGGATATGAATAATACATCCGATAAATTTGTTCTTCCCTGGCTGGAAGCTGTCAAGGAGATTGCTCCCCGTCAAGTGATGATTTATACCATCGACCGTGAAACGCCCGACCATGATTTGCAGAAGGCCACTCATGAGGAACTGGATTGCATTGCGGAACGGATACGGGAAACGGGTATACCGGTAAGTGTTTCTTATTAATAATATGCTAATGAAATCAATAGCAATTAAAGATGTAAGCGAGAGCTTCTTCTGAGTGATAGGCAAAGAGTGGATGCTGGTTACGAAGAACATTTCAACAAGATGTCTGGGTAAAGGAATAACTCCTTTACCACAGTTTCAAGTCATACTCGGTTTCCACCTTTTCTTCTATTTCATCCGGAAGGGCGGGGAAGAAGTCGATACCTGTAATCCGTTCTACTTCGTCCACTGTATTGACGTAGCTGTCCAACGGATGATTGCCCGACGCATTCTTATAAATGAAGCCGATGGCTTTGGGGGGATTGCTGTCTGCACACAGAACGACCTTGAAAAATGCTTCGGGCACTGTAATCTTGTGCTTCTTGCCGATGGTGCGGTGACGTTGGTCATAGAGAATAGGACCGCATACGATGTATATCCTGCCTTCTTCTTGTGCCCAACGGCGGCATGACTCTTCCAGTTCTTTCCAGTCGCCACGGTTCAGATTGTGATTCTGCGGGCAAATGTTTGTCATGTAGAAGCTCTCTTGCATGGCTTTCCAGTGCCAGCGGTTGTCACCGGCAGGACACATGTGTCCGCGGTCCATGCCGGCTCCCTTGTAATCGTCGGTGGTTACCGCCTCGTCTTCTGGCAAGTCGGGGTCGGGGAGGAACTTGTCTGTGCGGCTTTCACGCTCCACCAGCTTCTCGGGAGTGAGTTCCCAGGCTACCCAGTTGGGTATTTTCAACTCCTTGTTGTAGGATACTGTGTATCCTTTCCGATACAGTATCTGTTCGGTGGCATGTTTCAATTTAGCCGGTATTTCCAGTTTTGTTCCATTGGCAGCATGGAACGGCGTGGCCTCTTTTTTTGTATCTTGTTTTTCGGACGTATGCTGTGTGCTACTTTGTTCTTCTCTGTGTTTTTCATACACGGTTTGTCGTATAGGTTCGTAAACCAAGCATACCAAGACTATAAATATCAGTAGATAATTTATTTTTAGGGGTTGTTTCTTTTTCTTTCTTCTTACCATATTGTTTTTAGGAGGTGTCAAGTTGTCTGAATCAGAATTATATTCCGCTCTTTATTTTTTCAGTGCAAAGATATGTTTTTAAATGCTTTTTACGATTATAATCGTTACCTTTGTTGTTGTCGAACCAATAATGAGGAATAAATGATTATGGGAAGTGAAGGATTGCGCGAGCGTTATGTGAACCCTTATACTGATTTTGCTTTTAAACTATTGTTTGGCACGGAGCTGAACAAAGAGTTGCTCATCAGTTTCTTGAATGCATTGTTGCCTGGCGAACAGATAATTACGGATGTCACCTATTTGAATACCGAACATCTGGGGACGCAAGAGCGTGATCGGCGGGCAGTGTTCGACATCTATTGTGAGAACAACCGAGGGGAGAAATTCTTAGTAGAGATGCAAAAAGGAGAACAAGCTTTCTTCAAGGAACGTAGCATCTATTATGCCACGTTTCCCATTCGTGAGCAAGCCGTTAAGGGACAGGATTGGGACTATGGCCTGAAAGCAGTCTATACCATAGGTATCTTGAACTTCATCTTCAGCGATGATTCCGGTATTGATCAATTTTATCACGAAGTGAAGCTTGCCGATGTACATACAAAGAAAGTGTTTTATGACAAGTTGACGTTCATCTATCTGGAAATGCCCAAATTCAATAAGGAGGAACATGAACTGGAAAGCATGTTTGATAAATGGATGTTTGTACTGCGTAATCTCTCGCGTCTGATGGTTCGTCCTCAGGCGCTTCAAGAGCGCGTGTTCGAACGTTTGTTCCGCGCTGCTGAGATAGCAAACTTCAATAAAGTGGAGTTGATAGAATATGAAGATAGTTTGAAGAATTATCGTGACTGGTACAGCGTGATAAAAACGGCTGAGCAGAAAGGGTTGGAGTTAGGCATAGCAAAAGGTATAGAGCAAGGTATAGAGCAAGGTATAGAGCAAGGTATAGAGCAAGGCATAGAGCAAGGATTACAGCAAGGATTACAGCAAGGATTACAGCAGGGGTTAGCCGAAGGCAAATTAGAAAAACAAAAAGAGATAGCCCGAAACATGAAGCAGATGGGGCTGGCAACAGAAATAATAGCCGGAACCACCGGACTTCCTATAGATGAGATAAGAAATCTATAATTTCATCGGTGCAAGCTTGAGGAAGAGGCTGCCTCAAAATAGAATTTGAGAATTGAAAAACTTCTGGATTGAAACTGCAAGCAGAAAAAATCCCTCTATTTTGTCCTTATATAAACTAAGGGCTAAAATAGGGGGATTTTCGTACTCTAACTTATGATTTATAAATTAGGATGTTTCGATTTTTTTTATTTTGAGACAGTTCCCTTTATAACAACTTCTTGGCCCTTTCCAGTGCTACATTTATATTCGGACAGATATTTTCTTCACCCAACAGCTCATAGAAGCTAGATTTCTGTAATACTTTATGTACCTTTTCGTTGACACCGGAGAGCACGATGGTTATTTTTTCCTTTTGAGACATCTCGCAAAGGCTAGTCAAGTTGTGAATACCCGTAGAGTCGATGAACGGGACTTTGCGCATGCGGATGATACGTACTTTGGGGCGGTCGCCCAACTGTGCCATGGTTTCTTCGAACTTGGTGGCGATGCCGAAAAAGTAGGGACCGTTTATCTCGTACACTTCCACACCTTCTGGGATTATCAGGTGTTCTTCATGGCTGGCAATGTCCGTTTCAGAATTAGGGTCTATTTCATCCTTGATGACGGATATTTCGGTAGTCTCCATGACACGGCGCATAAACAGCACGCAGGCAATCACCAAGCCCACTTCAATGGCAATGGTCAGGTCGAAGATGACGGTCAGGAAGAAAGTAATCAGCAGTACCGTGACATCCGATTTAGGATTCTTCAATAATGCCTTGAACGTGCGCCAGCCACTCATGTTATAGGATACTATGACCAGTACACCCGCCAGGCAGGCCATCGGTATATACTGTGCCAGCGGCATGAGGAACAGCAGGATGAGCAGCAATACCACCGCATGCACCATGCCGGCTACGGGAGTTTTCCCTCCATTGTTGATGTTTGCCATGGTACGTGCAATGGCTCCGGTGGCAGGTATGCCGCCAAACAGCGGAGTAGCCATGTTGGCAACACCCTGGGCTATCAATTCTGTGTTGGAGTCGTGCTTGTCACTGATTACACCGTCGGCCACAGTGGCGGAGAGCAGAGACTCGATGGCACCCAGTACGGCGATTGTGATGGCGACGGGGAACAGATTCTTTATTGCTTCCCAGTCCAGGGCAGGCATCACGGCTTCAGGCAGTTCGGCACGGATGCTGAAACGGTCGCCGATGGTATCGATGCAGTCGATGCCTCCATACGTCTTCATCAGCCAGACGGCTACTGTCACCACGATGATGGCAATGAGCGAACCCGGAATCTTTTTCGAGAACCGGGGAGTAATGGCGATGATAAAGATACTTATGATACTTACAAGTGTATTCCACCAGTTGATTGTATCGAAGTGTTGGAAATAAATTATCCATTTTCCTACAAAGTCTCCCGGAACCTTCTCGCCTCCGAACGTCAGTCCGAAGATATCGGCAATCTGCGTGGTGAAGATGGTGACGGCGATACCGCTTGTGAAACCTACGATGATGGGATAAGGGATAAACTTGATGACGGCTCCCAGCTTGAACACTCCCAGCAGGATAAGCAGTACGCCTGCCATCAGTGTGGCGACAATCAGCCCCGATTCACCATATTGCTGGATGATGCCATAAATGATGACGATGAACGCGCCGGTCGGTCCTCCAATTTGCACCTTGCTTCCTCCCATCAGGGAGATGATGAAACCGGCTATGATAGCCGTAATGATACCTTTCTCCGGTGATACGCCGGAGGCGATGCCGAATGCAATGGCCAGCGGAAGGGCAACGATACCTACGATGATACCTGCCATCAAGTCTGCCATGAATAGTTCTTTTGAGTAATTTTTTAAAGCCGTGTATAGCTTTGGTCTGAATTCGAACGCTTTCATTATAATCTACTTTTTTTATATGTTTCTTATACAGAATGTAATGTACATGTTGCAAATTGCCTGCAAAAGTAGATAAAATAATGGATATTAGTGAACACAACTATGATGTATTTTGTTTTGTTTATCAGATATGTGCTGTTAATTATGTCTGTAATGCCTTTTCGGATTATCGCTGGAGATAACTTCTTTCTATAAGACGATAGGTAGATTTGATGAGGCAAAAGTGTGGCTGCTTTAAACTAAATTCATAATTTTGTGTTATTTATAAACAAGACGAACGATATTTATACGTAATTACATTAACTAATAAAAAAAAGAAACTATGGCTAAGAGTGTTAAAGGAACTCAGACAGAGAAGAATCTGCTGACTTCATTCGCCGGTGAATCACAAGCAAGAATGCGCTACACTTATTTTGCAAGTGCGGCTAAAAAAGAAGGTTACGAACAGATTGCTGCTATCTTTACGGAGACAGCCGACCAGGAAAAGGAGCATGCAAAACGTATGTTCAAGTTCTTGGAAGGTGGCATGGTAGAGATTACAGCCAGCTATCCTGCCGGTGTTATCGGCACTACGCTGGAAAATCTTCAGGAAGCTGCTGCCGGTGAGCACGAAGAATGGTCGTTGGACTATCCCAAGTTTGCTGACATTGCAGAACAGGAAGGTTTTCCTGAAATTGCTGCCATGTACCGCAACATCTCTATTGCCGAGAAGGGACACGAGGAACGCTACCGGGCTTTTATCCGGAATATAGAGACTGCCAGTGTATTTGCCAAGGAAGGCGAAGTGGTATGGCAATGCCGTAACTGTGGTTTCGTTTACACTGGTAAGGAAGCACCCGAGGTTTGTCCGGCTTGCTTGCATCCGCAGGCTTACTTCGAAGTAAAGAAGTCAAACTATTGATGATAATTTCCTCATAGAGAGAACAAAGTCCCGCAGAGCGAAAGCAAGCTCTGCGGGGCTTTTTGTTTGCTGTGACAGTCATATAGCTTGTAGCTGCACATTTGCTGCAGCGTCACTGCAAACAAATTGCAGTGCGACTGCAAAACTGTTGCAGTGCTGCTGCAAATCAGTTGCAGTGCTGCTGCAAACCGGTATGCAGTGACGCTGCAAAAAGTATGCAGTCGTTTTGCAGTGGCTGTACAGTACGACAGCAAGCTGTGTATGGCGATGCTGCAGCGGGCAGAGAAGGATTAATAGCCGGTTGTTGGAGATGTAGGGGGATTAATGGTTGCTTGGAACACTATTGAAAGTGCTTCATAACTGTTGGCAGCATCGGTTATTTCAAGCAGTTTCTCCCAGTTGGCTACCGGTTCCGTCTTGTGGTTGATGCGTTTTTCGGCTTTTATTCTTAATGTTCCGTCTTCAGTGGTGGCTTGGACAATGAAAGCGCCGCAGTCGTTTTCTACTTTTACGTTCAGTCTTTCCAGGCCTTCGGGAGAAATTCGATAACCTTCCGGCAGATTGACTGTGATGTCCCATTGGTAACAACGGGGCATCTCCCAATAAATGTCCTCCTTGCGCAGGCGTTGTTCGCCTTTCAGCTCTGGCTGTGACCCTATCAACCGACCTACGGAGAGAACAAAGTTTGTACCCGCTTTCTTTACGTATCCGTCCAGTACATAGTCCACTTGATAGGCAAGTGCCGCACTGTCTGCCCGGTTTCCGATGCTGAAAAGCTGGTAGCCGAGGAGTGTTTCCAGTCCTTCTTCCGAGCCATGATAACCGATGATTTCATTGCGGTAACGCTCTTTCTCCTGCTCCCGTTCACGGCGGTAACTTTCGCGCAGGTCGGCATGGAATTTTTCTTTGGTTTCGTCGTAGATAGTGGCTGTAATACCCAGTTGGCGACGAATGGAGTTGTAAAGGTCCTCGTCCATAATGAGGTAGGGTTGGAAGTGTTCTTTCAGAGCACCGCTCATCTCTTCCCGGCGACTGATGTGGAGAGTGGTGCCGCTTATAGAAGCGTTTATGGTAGCCATATCCCGGTTGTCTTGGGGAATGGCAGAGGGAAGGGTAAGGCATGTGTTGTCTTCCAGTATGGCTTCTTCGCCTTGCAGGCTGGCAGGCACTTCACCGGGAACAGCATAGCAGGCCGGTGGAGTATAGTATTTTCCGTTGGCCTCCAGATAGATAAACCAAGTGGTATTGCTGTAGTTGATGAGCTGGTCCAAAGGCTCCCGGGTATCTTTGGTCGTGATTCCTGTCCGGTGGGGAATACCTGCTTTTTCCAGAAGTTCGTGCATCAGCAGGATGAAACTGGCGGGAGTATAGTCTGCACCGTTTTCCATATACCGGTAATAGCAGTATTGGTAGAGGTAGTCCATCAGTTTCTTATCGCTCCATCCTTCGGCTTGACGGGCTTTGAGGGCTTTGGATATTTCGCCTTTCCGTCCGCTGCGCAGACCGGACCAGTTGGTGCCGGGAGCCTTCATGGAGGCACGTGTGTCATCTGTCATCAGCTTCGGATTGGGGTTGGCATATAGTCCGGGTTTACGGGCGCTGGGTGGCATCCAGGCATAGGGTGTCTTGCTGTTGTAGATGTACATCAGAATCATGGGCGTTTGCCGGGCACTGTTGTACCAGAAGTCGGGAATGACACGTCCGGAATCTCCGGTATGCAAGTCGAGAATATGGTTTCCTTCGGTATCGGTACTGTGGTCGAAGTCCCTTGCTCCGTTCAGGCAACGGTAGAAAGTGCTCAGCTTCGGGTCTATTTCGCAATGGATGGAATAGGCAAGCAGAGGATAGCTGTCCATAAAGTAAAAGCCGAAAGGTTCGGGGTTCTGGTTGTTCAGTATGGTGTATCGTACGAAGAACAAGTCGATGATGTCTCCGGTTTCCAGTCCGGGTACGGCCAGCTTGTTCCATTTTTCTTGGACGTTGCGACTGCTTGGAAAGCCGCTTTCATCGGTTTCCATGTACTCTTGCGGGTCTATTTCCTTGACTGTTCCGTCCGGTTTGATGATGCGTACGCCCAGTATCCGCTGTTGTTCGTTGTGGGTGTAGCGTTCTTTTTTCTGGGAAAGGAAGCTGAACTGTGACATCTCTTCCAGCGCACTTTGGCTGTTGATGTATACCATTTGGCGGTAGATGCTGCGGCAGGTTATCTGTTGTTTGGTCAGTCCCATTCCCCACCAGTCCAACTTGGTTTTCCGGGTTACCTCCAGACGGCTGTGTGCGGCAAGGATAACGGCAGGTTCGTTTCTGTATTTCTCGGGTACAGTCATATTTTTAAAGTCGGGCAGGTTCAGCGACCATACTTCATTGCGTACTTCGCTTACGAGCGCAGCATATTTGTCTTCTTCCTTTTGGGCATTCAGTCCCGAAGTGGCAAGTAACATCAGCAGTAGTAGGAAAGAACGTGTTGTTTTCATGGTGATGGCGTTTTATGTTCAATTATTTGTTTAAAGGGTGCTTTGCCGGATTACTATCTGTTCGTTGCAGGCTTTTTTCCATTGTCGCAGGGCATCATTCCAAGCAGGGATAAGAGCAAGTGGAATACGTTTTCTGCGTATCTCCATCACTTTTCGGAAGTGGATATATCCTGTTCCGGCGCGGTAGGAGCAACTGAGGATGCCCTGATTCGTTTCAATGTGAAAGTCTGCAGGCAAATAGGACACGGCATATCCTTGTGGAATATCAATCGTTACCTCGCGTACAATACGGCATCTCCGCGGCAGTAGGTAATCCTGCTTGCGGCGGGTGGTGTCAATGGGCTGGTGGAAGAAATCTTCGTGCGGGTCTGCTTCGAGGCAGTACTCTCCATCGGCCGATTGTACGGCAGCGGTATTGTTTATCTGATTGTTTAGCAGGTCTGTCTGCTTCTCCTTGGGGGTGTCATGGTAGAGACTGAGCAGGTATTCCTTGTATTCGCCCGTACTTACGCGGGTGGCGGTGCCTTTCAGGGTAGGGGGATTGCTGTCCGTCATCAAGCGATAGTGATAATTGAGACTGTCCGTAGAGGCGGAGGCATCCTGCTGGGGAAGAATCAGTATCAGGCAGCTGTCTCCGTTTTCTACCAGTGCTTTTCGGCCTTGTATACCTTGGGGGATGTCTTCGGGCGGTAGGTATCGGTAGGTGGCATCCAGGCAATATCTTTTCCCTTGATGGAAAAGAAGGCAGAAGGCATGGTTGATGGCAGCCAGTGTCGGCACTTCGTCGGGAGAACTGGCGATGTCGTCCGTACCGATATAGGCCATTCGGGCATCGAATCCTTGGGCTTTCAGCAATGTGCGCAGCAGGAGTGCCATTCCCTTGCAGTCGCCGTAACGCTTGCGCAGCACTTCGGCAGGCCAGTCGGGCCGATGTCCTGCCAATCCGTTTTCAAAGGCGATGTAGCGTATGTTCTGCTGTACGTAGGCATAGGTGCGGCGTATCTTCTCCAGTTCATCGGTGCATCCGGCAGTAATTTCATTCGTCAGCATTTCGACTTGGGGGAGAGTGCAGTCCACCTCGGCCAGTCCGTTCAGCCAGCGGTACATGGCCTGTACATCGGCAAAGGGACCGGTCACCAGCAGATGGGGATAGAGGCAGTTGTCTGCGGGAGCAGCTTCTTCCTTTCGGGTGGCAGGCACTCCTTTTAAGGTGTAGACAAAAAGGGAATCCCCTTCCTTATTCACGCTCTTTTCACACCGGATGCCGGGACCGAAGTTCTTCTCCACCAACCGGAAACGGGACAGTGCGGCAGGAATGGTGACGGTGATACGTTTCTTGCGGATGAAGTATTCCTCCGGAAAGTAGATGCGTGTAAAGTAGCGCAGGTCATGGAAGGTACGGCTAAACTGTACGGCCGCCTTTTTCCCCTGCCGGCTTAGGGAGAGGTTGAAGTAGCAGATACGGGTATCGTCGAAGAATACATTTTCCGGTGTGGCATGGCGGTGGATGGCTTTGGGGGCAAGTACTCCCTTAGCTTTGGCTTCGTCCAGAGAGATGAATTCGCCATAGAACATATGAGGTTGTACGGTAGCTCCCATTCGTGAAGCTTCATATTCGGTCTTTCGGGTGTTTTGTACGATGGGGTTGTTTCCCGGGCCTTCTTTAAAAACATAGCTGTCTTCACAGCAGTTGATGATGATATTGTCGTCCATCGTCTGACTGTAGAGACAGCTTGAGAAAATATACAAAAAAATGAAAGAGAAATATTGTTTCTTCATGATGGAGAGGATTTATGTTTATTTCTTGGCGTGCGGATAGTCTATCGTGTAGTGCAGTCCGCGGCTTTCCTTGCGCTCCATGGCTTGCTTGGTTATCAGATACCCTACGTTTATCATGTTGCGCAGTTCGCACAGTTCGCGGGTGGCTTTGCTCCGCTTGAAAAGGGCTTCCGTCTCCTCATAGAGGATGTCCAGGCGGTTCCAGGCGCGTGTCAGCCGGGTATTGCTGCGGACAATGCCTACGTATGCCTCCATAATCTGGTTCACTTCCTTCATGCTTTGTGTGATGAGGACACGTTCTTCGGTGGAAATGGTACCTTCGTCGTTCCATTCGGGAATGTCTTCGTTGAAGTCATAACGTTCCAATACGCTCAGCGCGTGTTTGGCTGCCGCGTCGGCATAAACCACGGCTTCAATCAGTGAATTGCTTGCCAGGCGGTTGCCGCCATGCAGTCCGGTGCACGAGCATTCGCCTATGGCGTACAGACGGCGGATGCTGCTCTGTCCGTCCAAATCTACCTTGATGCCGCCGCATAGATAATGGGCGGCGGGGGCTACCGGTATGTATTCCTTTGTAATGTCTATGCCGATGCTGAGGCATTTCTTGTATATGTTCGGGAAGTGCTTCTTGGTTTCTTCGGGGTCTTTGTGGGTGACGTCCAGATACACATGGTCTTCACCGCGCTGTTTCATTTCGTTGTCGATGGCACGTGCCACGATGTCACGCGGGGCCAGCGAGAGTCGCGGGTCATACTTCTGCATGAATTCCTTTCCGTCTTTGGTGCGCAGCACGCCGCCATAACCGCGCATGGCTTCGGTGATGAGGAACGAGGGGCGGTCTCCCGGGTGGAAAAGGGCTGTAGGATGGAACTGGATGAATTCCATGTCCTTCACTGCTCCCTTGGCACGGTATACCATGGCAATGCCGTCTCCCGTGGCCACCAGCGGATTGGTGGTGTGGCGGTAAACGGCTTCGCAACCGCCCGTTGCCATGATGGTGACTTTGGAAAGGAAGGTGTCCACCTCGCCCGTCGCTTCGTTCAGCACGTAGGCACCGTAGCACTTGATGCCGGGAGTGTGGCGGGTCACGATGATTCCCTGATGATGCTGGGTGATGATTTCCACGGCGTAGTGGTCGGTCAGTACGGTGATGTCGGGATGCTGCTTTACGGCTTCAATGAGGCTTGTCTGTATTTCTGCGCCCGTATTGTCCTTATGGTGGAGGATACGGAATTCGGAGTGGCCGCCTTCCTTGTGCAGGTCAAATTCTCCGTTCTCCTTCTTGTCGAAGTTCACTCCCCATTTGATAAGCTCCTCGATTTGTCCGGGGGCATTGCGCACCACCTTCTCTACGGCTTCACGGTCGCTGATCCAGTCACCCGCAATCATGGTATCTTCTATATGCTTTTCAAAGTTGTCTACGGCCAGATTGGTGACAGAGGCGATACCTCCTTGTGCAAAATAAGTGTTTGCCTCTTCCAAACCTGCCTTGCAGATGAGGGCTACTGTTCCTTTATGCGCTACTTTCAGCGCAAAACTCATACCGGCAAGTCCGGAGCCGATAACGAGAAAATCGAACTTTCTTACCATAGGTTTTGTGTATTAAAACGGTCACAAAGATAGTGTAAACCTTCTTAAAAACACATATCTTAGTTATAAAAACAATGCAAATTGCATAGAATCTTCTCTGGATGTATTATAATGATTAGAGTATATTGAGATTCCATATACTTTAATATTTATTTTTGCCCTTCTTACAACAACTAAGCATGGGTGATTCATATATGAATATTTAAAATATTTTTTTATTATATGCTTTTATAATAAAAAGTTGTATATCTTTGCGCTGCAATTAATATAATGTAGACAAACCTGATGGATTTATTGATAGATGGAATAAAAACATTTGTTAACATTAAACAATCACTTTTATGTTGAAACGACTAAAAACAGTCAGTATGATGCTGTTCTTTTTGAGTACTTCTGCAGGAACAGCGTATGCAGTAGCTGATTACGGTATGGACAATGTACTGATGACTCAGCAGAGTGGTACGTGTACGGGTGTGGTAAAAGACATGGCCGGTGAAACCGTTATCGGAGCGTCGGTAGTGGTAAAAGGAACTACCGTGGGTACCATTACGGGAATTGACGGGGATTTCTCTATCCCCAATGTGAAGAAGGGAGACGTTATCCAGATTTCTTTTGTGGGATACCGCACACAGGAGGTGGTATGGAACGGTACTCCGTTGAACATTGTGCTTGAGGACGATTCGCAGGCACTCGAAGAGGTAGTTGTAGTGGGTTACGGCAGCCAGCGCAAGGTAAATGTGACAGGTGCTGTAGCTATGGTAGATGCCAAAGCGATTGCTTCCCGTCCGGTGGCTAATGCTTCGCAGGCTTTGCAGGGCGTGGTGCCGGGATTGAACCTGACGGTGGGCAACAGCGGTGGTTCGCTGGATGGCCGTCTGAGCATCAATATCCGTGGTACGGGTACGATTGGCGACGGTTCTTCTTCTGGTCCGTTGATTTTGATTGACGGTATCGAAGGTGACTTGAACACGGTGAATCCGAATGATATTGAATCGGTATCCGTATTGAAGGATGCCGCTTCGGCTTCTATTTACGGTGCGCGTGCTTCGTTTGGTGTGATTTTGGTTACTACGAAGAGCGGTAAGAGCGGTAAAACGAATGTGAGCTATTCCGGTAACGTGCGTTTCAGCAATGCCATCGGATTGCCGGATGTGATGGATTCTTATAAGTTCGCGCAGTACTTTAACCGTGCCAACAGCAATCGAGGCGGTGGAGCTATCTTCTCAGATGCAGTGATGGAGCGTATCAAGCAGTATCAGGAAGGTACTTTGAAGGCTACTACCGTGGACAACGGTTCAGGTATCTGGCAAAAGTGGTCCAATGCCAATGGCAATACCGACTGGATGGACGAATTCTTTGGCGGATGGGCACCTTCGCACGAGCATAATGTGAGTATCAACGGTGGTTCGGAAAAGACGCAGTTCATGATGAGCGGCAGTTTCCTGGACCAGGACGGTTTGATTAACCATGGCTCGGACAACTTCCAGCGCTATACGCTGAATGCGAAGATTTCTACTGCGGTGACAGATTGGTTCAAGGTGACTCTGAATACTAAATGGACGCGCGAGGATTTCAATCGTCCGACGTACCTGACCGGTCAATTCTTCCACAATCTGGCGCGTAAATGGCCTGTACATCCGGCTTACGACCCGAACGGATTCCCGATGGATGAAGGCGAAGTGGAACAAATGGAGAACGGCGGTAAGCAGAACAGCCAGAAGGACTTTTTCACCAACCAGTTGAACATGATATTCGAACCTATCAAGAACTGGAAAATCAACTTGGAGGGAAGTGTGCGCACTACCACGCAATACCAGCACTGGGAAGTGCTTCCGGTACAGGCCTATGACGTGGAAGGAAATCCTTATTATACCGTATGGGACATGGGATATGGTGGTTATTCTGCGGGTTCTTCGCGCGTGAACGAATATTCTTGGAAAGAGAATTACTATACCACTAATATCTATTCGGACTACTTTAAGCAATTTGACAATGGGCATTACTTCAAGGTAATGGCAGGTTTCAATGCCGAACTTTATAAAACGAGAAACATCTCGGCCCAGAAGAATACATTGATTTCGCCCAATGTACCGACCTTGGATACAGCTACCGAAGACCCGACTGCCAGTGGAGGTTATGACCATACTTCCGTGGCTGGTTTCTTCGGCCGTATCAACTGGAGCTACAAAGACCGTTATATGTTCGAGGCCAATGGCCGTTACGACGGTTCGGCCCGTTTTGTAGGAGACAAGCAGTGGGGATTCTTCCCGTCGTTCTCGGCAGGTTGGAACATTGCCAATGAGGCATTCTTCCAGGATGTGGCCGAAAAGATAGAGCTGGGCAGCCTGAAGTTAAGAGCTTCTTGGGGACAGTTGGGTAACGTGAACACTAAAGACCCGTGGCATCCTTTTGCACAGTCGATGCCTAATGGCAGCAATTACGGTTGGCTGGTGAACGGAAGCCGTCCGAACTATGCTTCTAATCCGGGAATGGTGAGCGCCGCCCTTACTTGGGAAACGGTGGAAACACTGGACTTCGGTTTGGATTGGTCGTTCCTGAGCAATCGTTTGACAGGTTCGTTCGACTACTTCGTGCGTAAGACAAAGGACATGGTAGGTCCTGCTCCCGAACTGTCGAATGCTTTGGGAACTTCTGTTCCGAAGGTGAACAACTGCGATATGAAATCCTATGGATGGGAATTGGAACTGGGCTGGAGAGACCGCATAGGCGAATTCTCGTACGGAGCGAAGCTGGTACTGTCTGACGACCGTCAGAAGATTACCCGCTATCCCAACGAATCCATGAGCATCGGTTCTTATTACAATGGCAGAATGCTGGGTGACATTTGGGGATATACCACTATCGGTATAGCTCAGACTCAGGAAGAGATGGATGCACATCTTGCCAAGGTAGACCAATCTGCTTTGGGTAGTGGCTGGGGAGCCGGCGATATCATGTATGCCGATTTGGACGGCGACGGCAAAATCAGCAGCGGTTCTTCCAAACTGGGTGATACGGGTGATTATCAGATTATCGGTAACAACACACCCCGCTATAAATTTGGTCTGACACTGGATGCGGCTTACAAAGGTTTTGATTTCCGCGTATTCTTCCAGGGTATTGGAAAACGTGACCTGTGGTTGACGGGTAACTACTTCTGGGGTGCCAATGCACAAGGTAACGAATGGCAGGCTGCCGGTTTCGAGGAACACTGGGACTTCTGGCGTCCGGAAGGCGACCCCTTGGGAGCCAACCTGAATGCTTACTATCCGAAAGTGAACTTCAGTGGCGGCAGAAACACACAGACGCAGACACGTTACCTGCAGAATGGTGCTTACTTGCGTATGAAGAACATCCAGTTGGGATATACTTTCCCGCAGAGATGGATACAGAAGGCAGGCATGACCGGACTTCGTCTGTATGTATCGGCCGACAACCTGCTTACTTTCACCAGTCTGTCCGACATCTTTGACCCTGAAGCTACGGGCGACTTGGCAGGATCTGGTTCGGGTAAGTTGTATCCTTTGCAGAGAGTTGTATCAATTGGTGTAAACGTTAATTTTTAAAGACTGAGAATTATGAGACTTAAGAATATAGTAGTTCAGGCTTGTGCCATGGTAGGAGGAGCGCTTATGTTCTCTTCTTGCACAGATTATTTGGACAGAGAGCCACTGTCATCGGTCACTCCCGATGCCTATTTTACGACAACCGACCATTTTGCCGCTTATTCCATCAGCCAATACAATAGTTTGTTTTCTACACATGGCGGCTATGGCATGGGAATCGGTGCGGGCGACGGCAGCACGGACAATGCAGTGTCAGGTGGTTACAGTGCCACTTATTATGAGGAAGGATACTGGCGAGTGCCCAATACGGGTGGCGGTTGGAGTTTTTCGTTGATTCGTTATTGCAACTACTTTTTCGAGCAGGCTGTGCCTAAGTTCGAGGCAGGTCAGGTGTCGGGCAATGCGGCTGACATCAGACATTATATAGGCGAGATGTACTTCTTGCGTGCCATGGTTTACTTCAATTACCTGAAATCTTTCGGTGACTATCCTATCATCACGGAAGTGTTGCCGGACGACAAGGCGGTAATGATGGAGAAGGCGGTGCGCCAGCCCCGTAACAAAGTGGCGCGTTTCATTCTGGAAGATTTGGACAATGCGATTGAGCGATTGCATGAGTGGGGCTTTGCGGGAAATAACCGCATCAACAAGCAAGTGGCTCTGCTTCTGAAGTCGCGTGTGGCATTATACGAGGCTACATTCGAGAAGTACCATAAGGGAACGGGCCGTGTGCCGGGCGACGAAACCTGGCCGGGCCGGAGGGTGCATACAGGTTTCAGCCTGAACGTGGACGAGGAAGTGAACTTCTTCCTGAGAGAGGCGATGGATGCTGCGGAGCAAGTGGCGGATGTGGTGACGCTGACCCCTAACTCGGGCACGCTGGAGCCACCCACAATCACGACAGTTTCGGGATGGAATCCTTACTTCGAGTTGTTCGCTTCGGAAGACTTGAGCGATAATAGCGAGGTGCTGATGTGGAGAGAATACGCCAAGTCGGGTTCGTTTACCATTGCACATGGTGCGCCGGCATGGGTACAATCCGGCAGTAACCACGGGTTGTTGAAGAGCTATGTGGAGAGTTTCTTGATGACCGACGGTATGCCTTGGTATGCGGCTACTAGTGTGGCTCCGTATGAGGGCGACGAAACGCTGGACGAAGTGAAGGCGAACCGCGACGAGCGTTTGCAGCTGTTTATGTTTGGCGAGAGCAATTTCTTGCCTTTCCACTCGCAGCAGAGTGCGCAGGGCGAGCAGTACTTCCGCCCACATCCGGTATCAAACCGTCAGGAGATGCAAGATCGCACGGGCTATCGTTTGCGCAAGTATGCCAGCTTCGACCAGGCTCAGAATGTATGGGGAAAGGCCGAATCGACCACAGGCTGCATTGTCTTCCGTGGTGTGGAGGCTTACTTGAACTATATAGAGGCTTCTTATTTGCTGAATGGCAACATCAACTCGAAGGCATCTCAGTATTGGAGAGCCATTCGTAATCGTGCAGGCGTGGATGCGGACTTCGAGAAGACGATTGCCGCCACGGATATGAGCAAGGAGACGGACTGGGGAAAGATGTCGGGTGGACAACTGGTGGATGCTACTCTGCTGAACATCCGTCGTGAACGTCGTTGCGAGTTTATCGGTGAGAACATGCGTTGGAGCGACCTGGTTCGCTGGCGTTCATTCGACCACATGCTGACGGAGAGATGGGTGCCCGAGGGCTGTAACTTCTGGACGAAAATGCACGAATATTGCAATCACGATGAGAATGGAGCTGAAGTGAATTACAGCTATACGGGGGTAGAGGGTGCGAATATCTCTGATCCGAAGTATAAATATCTGCGTCCTTACTCTATTATGAAGGATAATAATCCGGTGTATGAAGGGTATATTTGGGCGAAGGCCAACTATTTGTCTCCTGTACCTATCCGCGAGATGGAGTTGCTGTCACCGGATGAGACGGTGGGTAACTCGGTGCTGTATCAGAATCCTTATTGGCCCGAGACTGTGAACGGAACGGCTATTGAGTAGTCCGGATCGGATGACAATAAAAATAATGAGGGCTTTTATACACCCTCGTTAAGTTTAGACATAATAATTTAATTGAAAAGGCAAGGGAGCTCGTGAGAGTTTCCTTGCCTTTTTGCTGACATGGGGGGCACAGCTCTTTCATTTAAGGGATTATGTCTTTCGTATCATAAAAATGCGTACCTTAGCGACAAAAATCAGAACACTAATGAATAGAATCTTTCATGCGCGCATTGCTATGGGGCAGTATTTGTTCCTCATCTTGATAGGTATTCTCACCGTCTATATGCTTTGGAGCAAGCTTTCGCTGCCGGCTGCTCTTTTCATGCTTTGGCTGGTGGTTATCATTGAGAAGCTTATCCATACCACCTATACCGTAACGCCCGACGGGAAGTTGATGCTGTCCTTCGGCCGTTTTTCCAGGAGCAAGGAAATTCTGGTAAAAGACATCGCTTCCGTGGAGCGTGCTTCTTCCATGCAGATAGGACGGTTTGCAGTGATACGCTATGTGCTCGTGAAATATGGCGAGGGCAAGTGTGCAGTGCTTCTTCCCGTCAAAGAGGAGGAGTTTATCCGGTTGCTGGAGGAACGGAGGAGGGGGGAGCGATAGTGTGTGCTCCTATCGTGAACGCTTTATTTTCCCGAGGGGAGAATTCCGTTTGACAGACACTGGCATTTGTCAATTTTACAAAGAACCGTGGTTTTCCGATGCATTCTCCGAAAGAAAAAACTGTTCTTTTTTGTCGGAGAATACGGGTTTTATTAACTTGCGCACAAATTAATCACTAACCATTGATTGACCTATGAAATACCAAGTTGCCATTATCGGCGGAGGTCCTGCGGGATATACTGCTGCCGAAGCTGCCGGAAAGGCAGGACTGAGTGTCGTACTGTTTGAAAAGCAAAGTCTTGGTGGAGTATGCCTGAACGAAGGGTGTATTCCCACCAAGACTTTATTGTATTCTGCCAAGACATACGATGGGGCACGTCATGCCTCGAAGTATGCGGTGAGTGTATCGGAGGTAACCTTCGATTTGCCCAAGATTATAGCCCGTAAGCAGAAGGTAGTGCGCAAGCTGGTATTGGGAGTCAAAGGAAAGCTGACTGCCCATGGTGTTTCGATTGTCAGCGGTGAAGCCACGGTAGCGGACAAGAATCATGTGGAGTGCGGCGGAGAAACCTACGAATGCGAGAACCTGCTGCTCTGTACCGGTTCCGAAACCTTTGTCCCTGCCATTCCCGGCATAGACAAGGTGCCTTACTGGACCCACCGTGACGCGCTGGACAACAAGGAACTGCCTGCCTCGCTTGCCATCATCGGCGGCGGTGTCATCGGTATGGAGTTCGCCTCTTTCTTCAACAGCCTGGGA
The DNA here is from genome assembly GCF_013373675.1 of Bacteroides sp. L10-4. Taxonomy (NCBI): domain Bacteria; kingdom Pseudomonadati; phylum Bacteroidota; class Bacteroidia; order Bacteroidales; family Bacteroidaceae; genus Bacteroides; species Bacteroides sp. L10-4. The sequence goes on along the minus strand of NZ_JABXJH010000008.1, from coordinate 64,800 downwards.
GTACAGGTGACCGTCGTCGAGATGCTGGACGAGATACTGGGAGGCGGTATGGACTGCGAGCTGGCGGGGATGCTCCGTGCAGAGTATGCCAAGCGGGGAATCAAGTTCATGTTGAGTACAAAAGTGGTATCTGTCATGCCGGATGCTGCCGAAGCTTCTTCCCTTATCCGGGTGAATTATGAAACAGCCGACGGTCCCGGTTCCGTCGTTGCCGAACGGCTTCTGATGAGCGTGGGCCGCCGTCCGGTAATGAAAGGCTTCGGCCTGGAGAATCTGGGCTTGGAAAAGACGGAACGCGGAAATGTCCTTGTCAACGCACAGATGCAGACCTCCGTTCCCGGAGTATATGCCTGCGGCGACCTGACGGGCTATTCCTTGCTGGCACATACAGCCGTCCGCGAGGCGGAAGTAGCCATACATTCCATCATCGGCAAGAAGGATGCCATGAGCTACCGTGCCATCCCCGGCGTGGTATATACCAATCCCGAAATAGCCGGTGTGGGCGAGACGGAAGAGTCCCTGCAGAAGAAAGGCGTAGCCTACCGTGCCGTGAAGCTGCCGATGGCGTACAGTGGCCGTTTCGTCGCCGAGAACGAAGGTGTGAACGGCGTCTGCAAGTTACTGTTGGGCAGTGACGATACCGTATTGGGAGCACATGTTCTGGGCAATCCCGCTTCCGAAATCATCACGCTGGCAGGCATGGCCATCGAGTTGGGGCTGACTGCCGATGAATGGAAGAAGATCGTTTTTCCGCACCCCACGGTGGGAGAAATATTCAAGGAGGCGTTGTAGAGTCCATGACTGTTGTCTCATATAAACATAAAAGATGAAGACTGTAAAGCTAATCACCTGCGACAGGCCGCATCTCCGGGCACTGAGCATTGGGAGTATGTATGCAGCAAGTGCGGCACTCGTTTTGAGAAGCCGGTGGCGAAAGGAACAGTTGAAGAATAATCAGGTGTACTTATGAAAAGGATATTGTTGCTGTTAATTTTATCCGTCTGCCTGCTGCCGTTGTGGGCTCAAGAGGCGGTAGCTCCGGTGAAGCCGCTCTCTGCGCGGATTGATGCGTTGATAGAACACAAACTTCCCGCAGGTTCCAACGTGGCGATTTCGGTCTATGACCTGACTGCCGGAAAGCCCTTGTACGGCTATCAGGCGGACAAGCTTTCCCGTCCCGCTTCCACCATGAAGCTGCTGACCACCATTACCGCACTTGCCCGCCCCGAAGCCGACGAGCCGTTCCGTACGGAAGTGTGGTACCGGGGAACCATTGAGCGCGATACCTTGCAGGGGGATATGTATGTGATAGGTGGTTTCGACCCGGAGTTTGATGAAGAGGCATTGGACTCCCTGGTGGCTGCCGTGGCCCGCTTCCCCTTCTCCGTCATCCGGGGCAAGGTGTATGGCGATGTCTCCATGAAAGACTCCTTGTATTGGGGCAGCGGCTGGCTGTGGGACGATACGCCCTATTCCTTCCAACCCTATCTCTCACCGCTGATGCTGAACAAAGGAGTGGTGACGGTCACCGCCACATCCGGCGAACGGGGCGACAGCGCACACCTTGAATGTACTCCCGTCTCTTCCTATTATACACTGACGAACAAGACCTGTAGCCGTACCCCTTCTGCCGGACGCTTCCGTGTGGGGCGCGACTGGCTGGTGAACGGGAACAACATCACCGTGGCGGGCAACGTCGATGCCCGCCGTACAGGTACGGTCAATATCTTCTCTTCTCAGGACTTCTTCATGCACACCTTTATGGAACGGTTGCAGGCACGAGGCATCCGGTGCATTCCGACGGCAGGAGCAGAATCTGAAGCTTTTGAAACGGTGGTGAAGCCCTCTGCCGTTGCCTCTTCTTACCTCTTCGGCGAGTTCCGCCGAGACAGCCTCTCCGTGCGGATGGCGTTCTACGAAACTTCCGTGCAGGATGTGGTGAAACAGATAATGAAGGAGAGCGATAATCTCAATGCCGAAGCCATGCTCTGCCGGTTGGGTGTGCAGAGCAGCGGAAAGAAGCGTGTCTCTGCCGAGGACGGGCTTTCTGCCATCCGCATGCTGATAAAAGAGATGGGATATAACCCCGATAGGTATAATCTGGCAGATGGTTGCGGCCTTTCCAATTACAACTACATTTCTCCGGAGCTTTTGGTTTCCTTCCTCAGATACGCCTACTCGCGTACTGATGTGTTTCAGAAACTCTATAAGGCTTTGCCCATCGGTGGAGTGGACGGTACGCTGGGGTTTCGCATGAAGAAGGGCACCCCTTCCCATGGGAACGTACATGCCAAGACGGGTTCCTTTACTGCCGTCAACTGCCTGGCCGGTTACCTTAAGGCCCGCAACGGACACGAAATAGCCTTTGCCGTCATGAACCAGAATGCACTGTCGGGCAGGGAAGCACGCGCTTTTCAGGATGCGGTGTGTGATGAGGTGATACGTTGAGGTTTAGCCATTGTAAAGTTGACCTTTAGTGTCGTAAAGTTAAGGTTTGGCTTCCTAAAGCAGACCTTTACAAAGTGTGCCCCAAGCGTGGGGGGAGGAAATCACTCCTCCTTCGTATTGCGGTAGCGTGCCGGAGACATGTACGTTTACTTTTCCATGACCGAAAACCAGTTGCTTGCCCTGACTCGCCAGTACGGAAGCGTGGACGAGGCGTTGAAGAACATGCCTCAAGCGGAACTGAGACTGAATGACAATTCCGTCTATGACAAGAAAGGTACCATCGAGTCTATCAGCGGTGTCATCGACCGCCAGATGGGTACGGTAGTGGCACGCGTGGTCTTCCCCAACGAATCGCGCCTGCTCCATAGCGGGGCGTCGGGCACGGTGGTGGTGCCTACCATTTACAGGAACTGTATCGTGGTTCCGCAAGAAGCCACCATACAGTTGCAGGACAAGACGGTAGTATACAAGGTAGTGGATGGCAAAGCCGTTTCCGTCTTGATTACCGTGGCAGGAATAAATGACGGACGTGAATATGTGGTGCTGGACGGACTGAAAGTCGGTGACGAGATTGTATCCGCCGGTGCCGGACTACTGCGCGAAGGGACGCAAGTGAAATGATGATTGCTATTTATCAACTATCAATGATGGATTAAGATGAAAGGAAATATATTTATAAAACGGCCGGTGATGGCTTTCTCCATCTCCGTACTGATTCTGGTGATAGGGCTCATTTTGCTCTTTACGCTGCCGGTGGAACAGTATCCTGATATTGCACCTCCCACGGTGTACGTCAGTGCCAACTACACCGGTGCCGATGCCGAAGCCGTACTGAACAGCGTCATCATGCCGCTGGAGGAGAGCATCAACGGTGTGGAGAACATGATGTACATCAGTTCTACCGCCACCAATGCCGGTTCTGCCACCATACAAGTCTATTTCAAGCAGGGCACGGACCCCGACATGGCTGCGGTAAACGTACAGAACCGTGTATCCAAGGCACAGGGATTGCTGCCTGCCGAGGTGACGAAAATCGGTGTGACTACCCAGAAGCGACAGACCAGCTTCCTGCAAATCGGCGCTTTGGTAAGCACCGACGGGCGCTACGACCAGACGTTCCTTGCCAATTACCTAGACATCAACGTGATTCCGCAAATCAAGAGTATCGAGGGTGTGGGTGATGTAATGGAGCTGGGCGATACCTACAGTATGCGTATCTGGCTGAAACCGGAACGCATGGCGCAGTATGGACTGGTTCCTTCGGACGTGACCGCCGTATTGGGCGAGCAGAACATCGAGGCACCGACCGGTTCGCTGGGCGAGAGTGCGGGCTGGACCAATTCTGCCGGTTCAATGATTGCGAATCCCGGCAAGTTCCTGGCTTCGGCAGTGGGCTCGCTGACGCAGTCGCTCTTTGCCCGCGGGCAGGTCATTGCGCAGTACCGCATAGCCCGTGCCCGGCAGGAGGAGGCTTCCCTTGTCTTCCGGCAGACATTGCTCAACGCACAACTGGCACAGACGGCCAACCGATTTTCTGAAATACAAAGCCTGATTAACCTCTACAAGGCGTTAGGGGGAGGTCAGGAATAGAGTGTCATCATACTACTCTCTCTGCATCTTCACTTTAAATGTGAAGGAAGGGCTGTCCGGGAAGTGATTCCGGGGCAGCCCGCTTTTTGTAGGGGATGAATAAATCATCACTAACAGTTATCACTGCGGATAATCATTCCTTTTTGTGCCTTTATTCCTACTAATCAATGAATAGGAGGATAATCAGATGAAAGCAAGCATTTCTTTAGAGGGATTGTTGCAGTTCATTCTTTCGTTTTCACTCAGTGCAAGTAATAAGCGTTGGCTCGGTGAGAGATTGATTGAAGAAACTGAAAAGGAAACTGAAGCAAAAGATAGTGAGTTTACCGGTAAAAAAGAGGTTTTGTCAGGAATTGGTGCAGGGATGCGGTAGGTACTGAAATAGCTTGTTGTTGGAACTATAGATGCAGCGTGTTCCATCTATATATGCAACGCGTTGCATATATAGATCCAGCAAACCGGAAATATACATGCAACGCGGTATATCTTTCGGGCGGTTTTTCTCCGCCTTTTTAGGGAGCAGTTTATTTATACTGTGCCCAGTCTACATTCTTCATGTCTCCACTTTTGGCCAGCTCAGCGTGCATAGCCAGTGCGGCGCGCAGGGCATGGGGAGTCTGTGACTTGCCGTCGGTCAGTTTCAGGTAATCCCACAGAATGTTCTTGTAGTCCGGATGGACACAGTTTTCGATGATGGCTTGTGCACGTTCTTTCGGACTCTTGCCACGGAGGTCGGCCACACCTTGTTCGGTAATGATGATGTTGACGTCGTGTTCCGTGTGGTCCATGTGCGAAACCATCGGCACGATAGCCGAGATTTTACCTTCCTTGGCAACGGACGGACAGGTGAAGATGGAGATATAGGCATTGCGGGTGAAGTCACCGCTTCCGCCGATACCGTTCATCATCTTCGTACCGCCGATGTGCGTGGAGTTCACGTTGCCGTAGATGTCGGCTTCGATGGCGGTGTTGATGGAGATAACACCGAGTCGGCGCACCACTTCCGGGCTGTTGGAGATTTCCGACGGACGGAGCACCAGCTTGTCGCGGAAGAAGTCCATATCCTGGTAGATGCCTTCCAGACAGTCGTTCGTCACGGTCAGCGAGCAGGCGCTGCCGAATTTCACTCGGCCTTCGCGGATAAGTCCGATAACGGAGTTCTGGATAACTTCTGTGTACATTTCGAAGGCGGGGATGGTCTTGTCACGTCCCAGAGCGCCCAGTACGGCATTGGCGATGTTGCCCACGCCCGATTGCAGCGGCAGGAAGGTGGGCGGGATGATGCCGCGCTTCATGTCGGCGGCAAGGAAGTCGGCCACGTTCTGTCCGATTTTGTCGGTCAGCGGGTCGGCATCGGCAAAGCCGCGTGCTTCGTCCGGCCAGTCGGTCTCCACTACGCCTGCGATTTTTTTCGGGTCTACCTGAATGTAGGGCAGTCCGATGCGGTCGCTCGACTTGTAGATGGGGATTTCGCGGCGGTAGGGCGGGTCGAGAGGCTCGTAGACGTCGTGCAGGCCCATGGCACTCTTGCTGTGGGCGGCATTCAGCTCTACGATAATCCGGTCGGCCAGGCGGCAGACGGTCGGAGAGATACCGCCGGCAGCCGTCAGGTAGATTTTACCGTCTTCGGTCACTTCGCATGCCTCGATGATGGCGACGTTTACTTTTCCCATGAAACCGTAGCGCACTTCCTGAGCCATTTGCGAGAGGTGGATGTCGTTGTAGGCTATCTCACCGTTGTTCACGGCTTTGCGGAAATCCACGTTGGTAGTGTAGGGGGCACGGTAACGGATAGCTTTAGCGCGTGAAAGAATGCCGTCGCAGGAATCGCCGGTAGAGGCACCGGTGAAAATGCCTATCTGGAACGGGTTTCCTTTCGCATGCTCCGCTTCTGCGATTCTTGCAAGTTCAGCCGTGACGGCTTTGGCTGTTCCTGCGGGGGTGAATCCGCTCAAGCCGATGTTGTAGCCATGTTTGATGAGGCTCGCAGCTTCTGCTGCCGAAATGTAATTGAGTGCCATAATATAAATAGTTATTTTTCGTGTAAAGGTTCTGAAGGAATTCTTAAGTATTTGTCATAGCTTCTCCGTCATCAGTTCTCCATTATCCGCTGTCTTAATATTTCCGTTGAAGTATCTCTGACCAGATAATGGCTTTCCTCGCTTCCTCTGCCGAGTGGATGCCGTATTCGGATGTTGCTTCGTCGGGCTCCTGCGGATGGGATGCGGGGGAGGGGGGCGAGGCCTTTATGGAAGTGTATTTGGATTTGGCGGACGGTTTGGATACCGTCTTCGGTTTGTTTGTCGGCTTGGGACCTTCGGGAATAAAGCCGCCGTAAGTACCTCCGCCCCAGTTTTCGGGCAGCGGGTTGTCCACATCGGGCATAGGTATGCCGGGACTCTTGTCGGCATTCTTGTTTGTTTCTTTCTTAAACTGCCTGATGAGTCCGGTGGCTATGACAGCCGCAACTAACAGAAACTTGAAGACATCTTCCATAATTCTTTCCTTATTTTCCGCCCAAAGACAGGGCAATTATCTCTGCTTCGGGCAAAGTTAATTATTTAATCTGATTACGGGCAAGGAATCGGTAATAAAAAAGGGCAGCTTCACAGCTCCCCTTAATTTTTTTAACCTAAACCTTAACTATGAAAAAATCTAATGTTTCTTTCACTTCACAAATTTGTGAATTAATTTTCTCTATGCCAAATTCACACTCGGAAAATGTTCGCTCTCTTAACATTAATTAGCTGACAGGTTGAAGATTGGCAATCTGTAATGGCATTTTTCTTCTATTTCATCAGTTTATTGGGAGGGAAGGAGTATCTTTGCATCTTGAATGACAGATTTCAAAATGATATAAATTGATTTTAAACGAACTGATTATGGAAAAAGCAACGGGAGCAGACTTTAAATCTGCAACTGCCGATGGCGACAAGAAATTGTTCATCGAGACCTACGGTTGCCAGATGAACGTGGCCGACAGTGAAGTGATAGCATCCGTCATGCAGATGGCGGGATATTCGGTGGCCGACACCCTGGAGGAAGCCGATGCCGTGTTTATGAATACCTGCTCCATCCGCGACAATGCGGAACAGAAGATTCTGAACCGTCTGGAATTCTTCCACTCGCTCAGGAAGAAGAAACGCGGTCTGATAGTGGGTGTGCTGGGCTGTATGGCCGAGCGTGTGAAGAACGACTTGATTACCAACCATCATGTGGACCTGGTGGCGGGGCCGGATGCCTACCTCACCCTGCCCGAACTGATAGCGTCGGTAGAAGCCGGCGAGAAAGCCATCAACGTGGAGCTCTCCACTACAGAGACCTATCGGGATGTCATCCCCTCACGCATCTGCGGAAACCACATCTCCGGATTCGTGTCCATCATGCGCGGCTGCAACAACTTCTGCACCTACTGCATCGTTCCCTACACCCGTGGCCGCGAGCGCAGCCGTGATGTGGATAGCATCCTGGGCGAAGTGGCCGACCTTGTGGCAAAGGGCTATAAGGAAGTCACCTTGCTGGGACAGAACGTCAATTCCTACCGCTTCGAGAAACCGGACGAAGAGACGATTACCTTCCCGATGCTGCTCCGCACCGTGGCGGAGGCGGCGCCGGGCGTGCGTATCCGTTTCACCACCTCGCACCCCAAGGACATGAGCGACGAAACCCTCCGGGTCATTGCCGACATGCCCAACGTGTGCAAGCACATCCACCTGCCGGTGCAGAGCGGAAGCAGCCGCATCCTGAAGTTGATGAACCGCAAGTACGACCGCGAGTGGTATATGGACCGCGTGGCAGCCATCCGCCGCATCATTCCCGATTGCGGCTTGTCTACGGACATATTCTCCGGTTTTCACAGTGAGACGGAGGAGGACCACCGGCTTTCCCTTTCGCTGATGGAGGAGTGCGGATACGATGCTGCCTTCATGTTCAAGTACAGCGAACGCCCCGGCACGCATGCTTCCAAGCACCTGCCGGACGACGTGCCCGAGGAAGTGAAGATTCGCCGTCTGAATGAAATCATCGCCTTGCAGAACCGTCTTTCCGCCGAGGCCAATGCCCGTTGCGTAGGCAAGACCTACGAGGTGCTGGTGGAAGGCGTCAGCAAGCGCAGCCGCGACCAGTTGTTCGGGCGTACGGAGCAGAACCGTGTGGTGGTGTTCGACCGCGGCTCGCACCGTATAGGCGATTTTGTGATGGTGAAGATTACCGAATCCAGTTCGGCCACACTGAAGGGAGAAGAGGTGGCTGGCTGAAGGGACAAGACACAGACTTCGTCAAGGAGCTGTAGGAGCCGGAGGCGTGTCATAATGCCCCAATAAAAAAATTTGAGGGTGTGTCCTCTGTTCTTTAAGAAATTACCCCTGCCACAGCTATCTGTAGCAGGGGTAAATCTTTCTATTCGGGCATTATGACACCCTCAAATTCTTCGAAAAAAGGGAGGGGCACTTCCTTTGGCGAGTTGCCGGGGCCGAATAACCCTCTTTAACGGCTGCCGGTACCTCCGGCGCATAGATGGTGCCGGTTAGAACGGAACCCACACGGAGAGAGTGTATTCTCTGAACTTTCCCGATTTCAGGTAGTCGGTCTTCAAGCTGTTCATCAGTCCGTGCTTGTAGTTCAGGCCCACTTCGAAGGCTTTGAAGCGGTAGGCTATCCTTCCTATTGCCGGGATGTCGAATTTCCGGCTGTTTCCGCCATTCTGGTTGAAGAACCACGTGGGCTGGATGCCTGCACCTATGCTCAGCCCTTTGTAGAGGGTGTAGTTGGCCGTGCCGGTGGCGAAGGCGGAGAACCTCTTGGCACTTCCCTTCACCAAGGCGGGTTCGCCCGGCATTTTCCCGAACGTATAGTCATAGTACTTCATTCCCAATCCGGCTTCCAAGTCGAAGAAGAATGGGGAGGCCTGATTGGCATGCAGTCTGAACTTGTAGCCCAAGGAGAGGTTGTACTTGTAGTCTACGTCGTAGGAACCGGCTGCTGCTGCGGCGGACGGGGTCAGTTTGGTCTTGATGTTTCCGGTACCGCCTTCGACGATGATTCCCGATTCGGTTTGTCCTTGTGCTCCGAGTGAGAGCAGGCAGAGGACGATGAATAGCATTACATGTTTCATAATAATTGTGGGTTTAGTATTGGGTAATTAAGTCCGGTTAGTTTATAAATCTACTCTGAAGAAATATTTGGTACCGCCACACTCTGCTCCGAATCCTTGGAACTTTACAGAGCACAATCCTTGAAATGGAACAGGCTGTCCGTTTTGAAAGACTCTTGCCCATAAGTATTCATGGGTTGAATTTTTGTCTTTGATAGAATATTCCCGTCCATCGGGTTCGAATTTCAGATAGGTGGTAGAACCGTAATTGTACCATTTTCCGAAGAGGCCTTTCTTTCTGAATCTGACAAGGATGGCTATTTCTTCGGCCACTCCGGGGGATGAACCGCGTCTTACTTCTGTTTTAACCCAAAGTCTGCGGTTGTTGCATCTTACTTCAGGAAGTTCATTGAGCGGATAGTCTGCTCTTGTTACCGGAATCGTATAGTTTTCTTCCGTATCCGCTATTCCTAAATCAATCAGTTGCTGGTAGGAATTGATGTCTTTAAGATTCACTATTTCTCCATTAATGGAGACTTCACCATTGGCATTCAGCAGTTTTGCCACATTTTCGTCTTTGACGGGCAGATAGGCAGCATAGTCGTCACCTTCTTCCGGGAAATAGAGCATTGAGTATTTGGTTTTGAATTCTTCATAGCCGCCAGGTCTGTCATAGTAGTTTTCGGCTTCGTTCATGGCTTCCGTGAAGTAGTCGTAAAGGGAGCGGAAACCGTCTTTTTTGAAGCTGATGTCCGGAGTTTGAAGCATGTCGCCGTATACGTTCTCATCCGAATTATTCAGTGCTTTGGTTGACTTCTCTTCTTTAGTGGGAGCGGCGTTCAATTTAGAAATAGCATTCTGAAAATCCTCGTTGCTATTGAAGACCAGCATGTCTTCATTCTTTGCAATGGTAATCTTCAATTCCGCATTGTTGATTTCTGCATTTGATTTCAAGTCTTTTTCTACATCGTTCGAGCATGCTCCAAGCATGAACAAGGATGCGATAAGCAAAATTTCTTTTCTCATATTTCTTGTACCTTTTTAAATTAATGATTCTTTATTCTGTTATTTCGAAATAGCCATAGTAGACGGTTTCTTTATATTCCAATTCTATCACGTACTTTCCATAACCTATATTTAGTTCGAATATGTTTTCCTTGTCAGAAAATATAGGCTCAATAGTGGAATATATGATGTCGTTATGTCTGTTTCTAATGGTGAGTTTTACTTCTTCTATCAAATTATCCGAGTATATGTAGAAAATGTCTTTATCATGTAGGACAAAGAGTTTATTTCCTGTTATGGAACGCTCCTCTCTTTGCCATTGACTTTGGTTTATATCAGAGGCAGGCAATTGTGTTAATGTTATAACTTTCTTTTTAGCTTGAAGGAATGACATTGGCAAAATACTTAAAACTAATATCGCCAATATAAATAGCTTGTTATTCATGATATAAGAATTTGCGACAAAGGTATGTCGTTTTATTGCGTATTGCCCAAAAATGCAGTACGCACTTGGTACGCAACTGTATATTGCATACTGTCACGCGAAGTACGCGAGAAGGGTTACGTGTCAGAATTGTTGTATGAAACAGTCTAGTTGTTCCGGACTACCGTCTTCATCGAAAAGCTTTTTGTATAATCGTTTACGTATGGAGGTGACGGCTTGCTTGCTGCGTATGGTTAAGGCGGCTATTTGTCTTGGGGGAATGCCTATTTTTATAAGCAGGCATACTTTCAGTTCAATGTCTGATATGGGATAAAATTCCAATAAGCGTTGACTGAATTGATTGTAGGTTTCATCTATTGTATGGTTTAGTTCTTCCCAGTCGGAGTTGTTTATTTTGTTTGTTTCTTCTTGTGGAAGTAGATTGTGAAACTTCTTGTAAATGGCAGATTGTTTCAATGTAATCTCTGCTTGAGTTTGTACTTTTTGTCTGGCTTCAATCTGTTCATTGCTTTTTTCGATTAGCTCTTTTTGCGCACAAAGCAAGGCGTGGCGCAGTTCGTCTTGTGAAGCTGTTGCTTCTTGTAAGGAGACTTCTAAATTCTCGATTTCTTTCCGGTTTTTCTCGATTTGGGCAAGACTCTGTTTGTATTGCTCTTTTTGTATTCTATCAAGTTTTTGTCGTTGTGTTTTTATGTTTTGTTCTTTCCTTTTATGATATTCCCGATAGGCGATGAACAGAATAATAGAGAAAATGAAAGCGATGCCGAAAAGTACCTTCTGCCTTTTTTCTTTGAAAGTCTGTATTTTAAAGCTTTTGGCTTCTTTTTGATTCAATTGATAATTATATAACGCATTTGCTTTTCGTATAATCTCTGCTTGTTTCATGCTCTGAACGGAATCCGTATATGCCAGATATTGGTCTAGATACGTGAAAGTCTCTTCATTTTTATTTTTTGCTCTTGCGATATTGTATAATCCCCGATAAGCCTCTTTTTTGTAGATGTAGTCGTTGGCAGATAGCATTTTATTATAATAATAGGTGGCCGAATCTAACTGATTATTACCTTTATAGTAACTTGCGATAGTGCTATACAGTGCGTATAGGTTTGTTGCCTTTGACTGTACTATTGCCACCTGCATTGCCTTGTACGCCTCTTCATATCTCTCCAAATCAGTATAATATCCTGACAATTCACTGTTCACGATACTTCTCAGGTGCAGGTTTCCGATGCGTTCTGCCTGTTCATCCGCTTTCCGGTAGTAGTAGATGGCACTGTCGGCTTGCTGCAGGGTGGTGAAGGAGCGGCCGATGTCGCGCAGCCTGTACACGATTCCGATGCTATCCTGTGCCAACGTGCTGTAGTGATAGGCTTTTCTGAACATTTCGGGTGCCTTGTCATAGATGTCTTGATAGAGAAAGAGCATTCCGGTCTGGCTGTACATAAGGCTCAGCAGCTTGTGGTTTGTGCTGCCTTTTGCTGCCTCTATTGCTCTCTGGAAATACTCCAGTGCCTGCGGCGCGTCCCCCAGGTCACGATACACCCGTCCTGCGTAGTATAGCGCTTCGGGCAGGAGTTTCGGGTCTTTGTGCTTCCGGTAGTAGCGCACCACTTGCCGGACGAGGCTGTCCGAGGTATGTGCGATGTAGGCTTTGTCTTGCGCCTTGATGCGGAGCAGGTGGTAGTACATGCGGGTTTCTTCGGGTTCGCGGCCGATGCTGTCTTTCAGTTGCTTCAGCAGCGAGAGGGCGCTGTCGGGGCTGGTTTGTGCCAGTGAGTCGGCCGTAAGGAGGACGCGGGGATACCGGTGTTCGCTGCACGAACAGAAGTACAGGGAGGTAAAGAATAAGATAAGGGTCAGCATAGTTGCCTTCATGGGTGTAGTTTTTGATGTGTGGGGCAAAGATAAAACAAAAATGAAAGCACGGCATGGGGGCGTGCTTTCATTTTTGTGAATTTTGTGAATTTTTTCGGGCATCCATGCGCCTTTGGCGCCGTCCCATTTGGAGGCTTCCTTGCAGGTCAGGCGTTGCCGGTCGTCATAAGAGTATTCATAACGGATGTGGCGGTAAAGTTGCGCGCCGTCTTGCTTGAAGATGGTCTTGGCAACCACTAATTCGTTTTTCACCTCTTCGTTGGTGATTTTCCGGTTGCTCTTCTTCCCGAACGTTTTCGCTTGATAAGAATCAATTCCTATGTTAAAGAATTAAACTTCTGATAATCAGTGAATAAATATTTATGCAGACTGTTCATTATCGGACAGTTGTCCGCTCAATATCGAACAGGCTGGCAGACACTGACCTCTGTCGTGACAGACACTGGTGTCTGTTGCGTCAGGCACTGGCCTTTGTCATCGGCCTCTCCGGAGGACTGGGCGCAAGCGCTTGTTTTCTTAAATCTCCTTAATGGAAACCCTATAACCCACTTTTTATTTGTTATTTTGCACCAAATTTAGGTGTAGTGCGGTCTGTTCAGTTTGGGCTGCACCTCCTTATTGACAGAACGTTCGATGAATAAACTCACTATAAAAGCTTGTCCGTTATGTGGTGGAACGCATTTGGAGCGTGCCTTGACATGTGTGGACCATTATGCCTCGGGCGAAATGTTCCACTTGTGCCGCTGCCGCGATTGCGGTTTCCTTTTCACACAAGACTTTCCTGTGGAGGCTGAAATCGGCCGTTACTACGAAACCCCTGATTACATTTCACATACCGATACCCGCAAGGGGGCAATGAATTCCGTGTACCACTGGGTGCGCAATTATATGCTGGGACACAAGGCACGCCTTGTGCTCCGTGAAGCGCACCGTAAGAAGGGTCGCCTGCTGGATTTGGGTACGGGGACCGGTTATTTTGCCGATGCCATGCAGCGTCGCGGCTGGCAGGTGGAGGCTGTGGAGAAGAGTGCGCAGGCGCGTGCCTTTGCCAAGGAACGTTTCCATCTGGATGTGAAACCTCCTACGGCACTGGAGAATTTTGCACCGGGCAGTTTCGACGTCATCACCCTGTGGCACGTCATGGAACATCTGGAACCCCTCAACGAAACGTGGGAATCCCTGCACTCCCTGCTGACTGAAAGAGGGGTGCTGATTGTGGCTGTGCCCAACTGCTCCTCCTTCGATGCAAAGAAATACGGGGCTTACTGGGCTGCCTACGATGTGCCCCGCCATTTGTGGCACTTCACGCCGGGCACCATCCAGCAATTCGGTTCCAAGCACGGCTTCATCATGGCGGAGCGCCATCCCATGCCGTTCGATGCCTTCTACGTATCCATGCTGACGGAAAAGCACATGGGGCGTTCGTGTACTTTCCTGAGGGGAATGGTTACCGGTACGCTGGCATGGTTCAGTGCATTGGTGAAGAAGGAGCGCAGCAGTTCCATGATTTATGTGTTCAGGAAGAAGAGCCTCTTCCCCGACCCCTCCCCCATAGAGAGGGGGGCAGATACTTCTGGAACAGGAGGGGGTTGTATAAGAAAGGGAGGAGATACTCTTGAAATGGGAGAGAGAAACAACTAAATAATATCAATATATAAATAAAATCAAACCTATTCCCCCTCCCTACGGGATTGCTTTCTCCCGACAACGGGGGAGTCGGAGGGGTTAGGGGAGAGGCCTATGGGAAAGAAGAATTCGATATCCTATTTTGACATGCAGTTCATTACGTCCAGCATCAGTACGACGCTGGTGTTGCTGCTTTTGGGGCTGGTGGTATTCTTTGTGCTCGCAGCTCGTAATCTTTCCATATACGTCAGGGAGAACATCAGCTTCTCCGTGCTAGTCAGCGACGATATGAAGGAAAGCGACATTCTGAAGCTCCAGAAGAGGCTGGACAAGGAGGCTTTCGTGAAGCAGACGGAGTACATCTCCAAGAAGCAGGCGCTCCGCGAGCAAACCGAGGCGATGGGCACAGACCCGCAGGAGTTCCTCGGCTACAACCCTTTCACTGCCTCCATCGAGATTAAGCTGCATTCCGGATATGCCAATTCGGACAGCATCGCCAAGATAGAGAAGCTGATTAAGAAGAATACCGACATTCAGGAAGTACTCTACCAGAAAGACCTGATAGATGCCGTGAACGATAATATAAGGAACATCAGCCTGATGCTCCTGGGACTGGCCGTGATACTGACGTTTATCTCCTTTGCGCTGATAAACAACACCGTCCGTCTGGCCATATATTCCAAGCGTTTCCTCATTCACACCATGAAGCTGGTGGGGGCAAGCTGGGGATTCATCCGCCGCCCGTTTCTGCGGCGCAATTTCTGGATAGGTGTGCTGGCCGCTTTCATAGCCGACGGCATCCTGTGGGGAGCTGCCTGTTGGCTGGTGTCCTACGAACCGGAACTGATCAGGGTGATTACACCCGAAGTAATGGTGCTGGTGTCGGGCGCCGTGCTGGTGTTCGGAGTGCTTATCACGTGGCTGTGCGCCTTGCTTTCCATCAACAAGTATCTGAGGATGAAGGCAAGTGCGCTGTATTATATTTAACGCACTGAAGTGTATAAGCGATATGGTTTCAGGCACGGATTACGCGGATCTCACGGAAGTTATGCAATGACAGCGGCTTGAAACAGTGTAATCCGCGCCTGAAAAGAAAACCTTAAGAGAGCTTTCACAAGCTTCTCTGGTGAAGTGTATAGAGAGAAAGTGCTGCTTTGCAGTACGGCTAAATAGTAAATAGTTAAATAGTAAATAACCAGATGAGTAAAGAGAAATTCGCTTTTGACAAGACCAATTTTATCCTGCTTGCCGTCGGAATGGCAGTGGTTGTCATTGGTTTTCTTCTGATGACCGGCCCCGCGTCTACTCCGACGAACTTCGAGCCGGACATATTCAGTGTGAGACGCATCAAGGTGGCCCCTGCGGTCTGCCTGCTGGGCTTTGTGTTCATGATATATGCCGTGTTGCACAAGCCGAAAGGCGGCGGGGCGGAAGAGCAGTAAACAGGGAACTTGTAAATTCGGTAATTCATAATTTATATTCATAACTGTAGTGGAATGGTTTGAAGCGCTTATCCTTGGGCTTATTCAAGGACTGACCGAATATCTGCCGGTGAGCAGTAGCGGACATCTTGCCATCGGTTCGGCATTGTTCGGCGTTGAGGGAGAGGAGAATCTTGCTTTTACGATAGTGGTGCATGTGGCCACGGTGTTCAGCACGCTGGTGGTGCTCTGGAAAGAGATTGACTGGATTTTCAAGGGGCTGTTCAAGTGGCAGATGAACGGGGAGACACGCTATGTCATCAATATCCTGGTGTCCATGATACCTATCGGCATTGTGGGGGTGTTCTTCAAGGACGAGGTAGAGGCTGTCTTCGGTTCGGGACTGCTCGTCGTGGGCTGCTGCCTGTTGCTGACGGCTCTGCTGCTGTCTTTCTCCTATTATTATAAGCCGAAACAGAAGGAGGACATCAGCATGAAGGATGCCTTCGTCATCGGCCTGGCACAAGCATGCGCAGTGCTTCCGGGGCTTTCCCGTTCGGGCAGCACCATTGCAACCGGTCTGCTGCTGGGCGACAGCAAAGCGAAGCTGGCACAGTTCTCTTTCCTGATGGTGATACCCCCCATTCTGGGTGAAGCGTTGCTGGACGGGATGAAGATGCTGAAAGGTGAGGCGGTTGCGGGAGATATCCCTGCGCTTTCGCTGATGGTAGGCTTCCTGGCTGCTTTTGTTTCGGGCTGTCTGGCCTGCAAGTGGATGATAAATATCGTGAAGAAGGGCAAGCTGATTTATTTTGCCGTCTATTGCGCCATAGCCGGCGCTGCGACGCTGGTATTGAGCTTGATTAACGGATAAACTGATACGGATGAATTTTAAAGAAGGAGAAGTCCTCTATTTCAATAAGCCGCTGGGATGGACATCGTTCAAGGTTGTGGGGCATGCGCGTTACCACATCTGCCGGCGGATAAAGGTGAAAAAGTTGAAAGTAGGCCACGCCGGTACCCTCGACCCGCTTGCCACGGGGGTGATGATTGTCTGTACGGGCAAGGCCACGAAACGGATTGAGGAGTTCCAGTATCACACGAAGGAGTACGTTGCCGCCATCCGCTTGGGTGCCACCACTCCCTCTTACGACCTGGAGCATGAGATAGATGCCACCTATCCCACGGAGCACATCACCCGCGGGCTGGTGGAGGAGACGCTGAAGAAGTTCGTCGGCGAGATACAGCAGGTGCCTCCCGCCTTCTCGGCCTGCATGGTGAACGGGAAACGTGCCTACGACCTTGCCCGCAAGGGAGAGGAGGTGGAACTGAAACCCAAGCTGTTGGTCATCGACGAGATAGAGCTGCTGGACGACGGGCTGGGCATTGCCGAGCCGTGGATAAAAGTACGCGTGGTGTGCAGCAAAGGAACGTATATCCGCGCCTTGGCACGCGACATCGGCGAAGCCTTGCAGAGCGGCGCCCACCTCACGGCCCTTGAGCGTACCCGCGTGGGCGACGTCCGGCTGGAGGACTGTCTTAATCCCCTCGACTTCAAGGAGTGGATAGACGCGCAGGAGATAGAAACAGAAGAAAACTGATTATTAACACGTGCTGCCTGCTTTGCGCTTCATCGGCACATTGGCACGTCGGCACATTAGCACATTATATACTTATGAAACTGTCGCAATTCAAATTCAAGCTTCCCGAAGAGAAGATAGCTTTGCACCCCACGAAGTACAGGGACGAGTCGCGTCTGCTGGTGTTGCACCGCAAGACGGGTGAGATTGAGCACAAGATGTTCAAGGATGTTCTGGACTATTTTGATGACAAGGATGTGTTCATCTTCAACGATACCAAGGTTTTCCCCGCCCGCCTCTACGGAAATAAGGAGAAGACCGGTGCGCGCATTGAAGTGTTCCTGCTGCGCGAGTTGAACGAAGAGCTCCGGTTGTGGGATGTACTGGTGGACCCTGCCCGTAAGATACGTATCGGCAATAAGCTCTACTTCGGCGATGACGACTCCATGGTGGCGGAGGTTATCGACAACACCACTTCGCGCGGGCGTACGCTTCGCTTCCTTTACGACGGTCCGCACGATGAGTTCAAGAAGGCTCTTTATGCGCTGGGCGAAACGCCGTTGCCCCACAGCATCATCAACCGTCCCGTAGAACCGGACGACGCCGAACGTTTCCAGTCCATCTTTGCGCGCAACGAGGGAGCCGTGACGGCGCCTACCGCCAGCCTTCACTTCAGCCGCGAGCTGATGAAGCGTATGGAAATCAAGGGAATCGACTTTGCCTATGTCACCCTGCACGCCGGTCTGGGCAATTTCCGCGACATTGATGTGGAAGACCTCACCAAGCACAAGACCGACTCCGAGCAGATGATTGTGGACGAGGAAGCCGTGCGGATTGTGAACCATGCCAAAGACCTGAACAGGCAAGTCTGTGCCGTAGGCACTACCGTGATGCGTGCCATCGAGAGCACCGTCAGCACGGACGGACACTTGAAGGAATACGAGGGATGGACCAACAAGTTCATCTTCCCGCCATACGACTTCACCGTGGCCAATGCCATGATAACCAACTTCCACATGCCGCTCAGCACGCTACTGATGATTGTGGCCGCTTTCGGCGGTTACGAGCAGGTGATGGAAGCATACAACGTGGCTTTGAAGGAGGAGTACCGCTTTGGTACGTATGGAGATGCGATGCTGATTACAGACCGATAAATTCTCCCTCCCTTGAATATACACGATATATGACCGTTTACTTCAGTCTTGGCACTAATCTCGGCGATAAAGAGCAGAACCTCCGCATGGCCGTCTTGAAGATAGGAAAGCAGATAGGGGAAGTGATTTCCCTATCTGCTTTCTATGCTACTGCCCCTTGGGGCTTTTCTTCCGATAATACTTTTCTGAATGCCGCACTTTGCGTGGAAACTGCCTTGGCACCCTTGGAGGTGCTGAGAACAACGCAGGAAATCGAGCGTGAGATGGGGCGTACGCACAAGTCTGTCAATGCGGTGTATAGCGACCGCGTGATAGACATCGACCTGCTGCTATGTTTTGCCGACGACGGCACTCACATTGTGCTGGATACGCCCGGATTGAAACTTCCCCATCCGCTGATGCGCGAACGCGATTTTGTGATGCGTCCGCTGGCGGAGATAGCGCCCCGGAGCGTATTGGAGATAGCAGCCGGCAGAGGGTTGTAAAAATAAGAATACACATGTTTGTGGGGAACAGACATATTCCCTATATTTGCATATGAGATTGAAGAAGTGTCTTCGCTCGATTTTTGTGTGAGATAATATTGTAAGAAGCGTAATGCTCATTCTGATAGTTGAAAACCTAGGAAATTTTCAAGAAAACAGAGAATGGCATGGTATGTTTCCTACGCTGGTTTCAGCGTGGGTCTGCTGTCCATCTATTTCTGTTTTCGGGTTTTCCTAGGACCTTCAACTACGGATAAGTGGCACGCAGTTCCACGCTTCCGTTTTTTATTCAGCAGGTTTGGAGGGACTGAAAGCCTTAGTGATATTATGAAATTTGCCGTTATAGCTGCAGGCGAGGGAAGCCGTCTTTTACAAGAAGGGGTGGAGTGTTGCAAACCTTTGGTGCAGATTCAGGGGGAACCGATGATTGACCGCTTGTTGCGCATCTTTGTAGACAATGGTGCCACGGAGATTGTTGTCATCGTCAATGAGAGGAGCACATCCGTGAAGGAACACCTGGAACAGTTGTCCTTGCCCGTACCGCTGAGGCTGGTGGTCCGCGACACTCCCAGCTCCATGCACAGTCTTCATGCCATTGCTCCTTATCTGCGGGAAGGTCCGTTCTGTCTCACTACTGTCGATACGATTTTCAAAGAAGATGATTTTGAGGAATATATTCGTACATTTGCAACGGCTGATGCGGATGGGTGCATGGCCGTCACTCCGTTTGTGGACGATGAGAAGCCGCTATATGTGGCTACGGACGGAGGCTGCCGAATCAAGGGATTTCACGATACGCAGGAACCGGAGGACAAATACGTTTCCGGTGGTATCTATTGTTTGAAGCCGAATGCCTTGGACGTGCTCGAGAAGTGCATTCGTGGTGGAATGTCGCGTATGCGGAATTTCCAGCGGGCATTGATAGCGGAAGGAATCAGGCTGAAGGCCTGCCCCTTTGCGAAGATAGTAGATGTAGACCATAAAGACGATATCCGCAAGGCGGAGATATTCTTGAAGGGAGAACCCGTACGCCGTCCGGTCAAGATTGTGGGAATAAGCCGTGGAAACGCATATTCGCCCAACTTGGTAGACAATGATGCCGCCATCCTCAGGGAAGTGGCCGAAAGGTTGAGGTCGAAAGGAGCAATCGTGGTGATTTATACCGAGGCCGATTTTGTGGAGCAATGCGTGGAGGCCGATTATTTCTATAGCATGGCCCGTGGAGAAGCCGCCATCTCCCGGTTGCAGCAACTGGAGAAGGACGGTAGGCTGGTGGTCAATTCCGGTTTTGGAGTGGCCAACTGTGTCCGTGTCCCGATGACGGAGATATTGACGGGCAATGGCATTCCGCATCCTGAGAGCCGGATTATAAGGCCGGACGATACTCTTCCGGACGACCTGACATATCCGTGCTGGGTGAAGCGGGGTGATGCTTGTGCGATGATAAAAGACGATGTCTGCTATGTGGAGAACCGCCGGGAGGCAGAGCAGGCAATGGCCCGTTTCAGGCAGCGTGGAATCGGCGTAGTGGTGGTGAACGAGCATCTTCGCGGTGATCTGGTAAAGTTCTACGGAGTGCGTGGCACGGATTTCTTCCATTGGTTTTACCCTTCGATGGTGTCGCATACCAAGTTCGGGCTCGAAGCCGTGAACGGCGAGGCCAGGGGACTTCCGTTCTCGGTGGGGCTGCTGAAACAATATGCCGACAAGGCGGCTTGGGTCATGGATGTCCCCGTCTACGGAGGCGATTGCGTGGTGATGGAGAACGGTGAGATGAAGATATTCGACTTTAACGACTGGCCCAGTTTTTCTCCTTGCCGCGTGGAGGCTGCCGAAAAGATAGCAGGGTATATCATGGAACGGATAGCGAATCATATCAAAAAATAGCAAACGAATGGGAAATGAATTTGTATCTACATTGAAGTCGGCCGATACGGAGGAGTGGATTGACATCCTTTTCTATCGTCCCGCAGGTTATCGCTGGGCGTTATTGTTCAGGCGGCTGGGCGTACATCCCAACATGGTGACGGTCTTCTCCATTATTCTGGGCGTGGCTTCCGGTGTGTTGTTCTATTACAAGGATATCTGTCTGAATGTGTTGGGCATACTTTTGCTGGTATGGGCGAATATGTATGATAGCGCCGACGGGCAGCTGGCTCGCCTTACCGGACAGAAGACCCTGCTCGGGCGCATACTCGACGGCTTTGCCGGCGACCTTTGGTTCTTGGCCATCTATGTGGCTGTCTGCCTGCGGCTGCAACCGGAGTGGGGAATCGGGATATGGGTACTGGGAGCCTTTTCGGGGCTGGTGTGCCATGCCAAGCAGTGCCAGCTGGCCGATTACTACCGGAACATCCACCTTTTCTTCCTGAAGGGGAAGGAGAACAGCGAACTGGACACATCGCGGCGGTTGCGCGAGTCCTATCGTACTCTCGGCTGGAAGAGAGATTGCCTGCAGAAGTTGTTTTTGTTCTTCTACATCCGTTATACCCGTTCGCAGGAACAGATGACGCCTGCTTTCCAGCGCTTCATCTCCGAGGTTGGCAGGAGGTTTCCCGAGACGGTGCCTCAAAGTCTCCGTGACGATTTCCGTCGGGGGAGCCGTCCGCTGATGAAGTATGCCAATGCGCTGACCTTCAATGTGCGTGCCATTGTTTTGTCTGTTTCGGTGCTGGCCGGAATACCTTGGGCTTACTTCGTATTTGAGGCGACGGTGCTGAACGTCTTGTTCTTC
This sequence comes from Bacteroides sp. L10-4, assembly GCF_013373675.1. Lineage (NCBI taxonomy): Bacteria > Pseudomonadati > Bacteroidota > Bacteroidia > Bacteroidales > Bacteroidaceae > Bacteroides > Bacteroides sp. L10-4. The sequence continues at coordinate 43,345 of NZ_JABXJH010000008.1, read as the reverse complement.
TACATGCGTTTCCGGCATGAGAAACATTGCAATTGTCTGAACCGAAACATAGACCGTTATGAAGAATAAGTACCGCAACTGGTTCATGCTTTCCGGGATTCTTGCCGTAGTGCTGATGGTCTGTACGATGCGCATGGATTATTCCGAGATAGGACGAAGCCTGCTGCGTGCGGGTATATGGTTTCCCGCCGTATTGCTGCTCTGGCTTTTCGTCTATCTGCTGAATGCTTGTTCCTGGTATCTGATTATCAACGACGGGAAGAAATACCCCATTCCCTTCTGGAAGGTATATAAGCTTTCGGTCAGCGGATTTGCGCTGAATTATACTACGCCTTGCGGGTTGATGGGCGGCGAGCCTTATCGGATTATGGAACTTGCCCCCTATACGGGAGTGAGTAAGGCATCTTCTTCGGTCATTCTGTATGTCATGATGCACATATTCTCTCATATCTGGTTTTGGTTCCTGTCTATATTCCTTTATATTTTCATGTATCCGGTAAGTCTCTCCATGGCATTGCTGCTGGCCGTGGTGGGTGCATGTTGTCTGCTGGCTGTCTTCTTCTTTTTGAAGGGTTATCGGGCAGGAATGATGCTGAAGGCGCTGGGCTTGTTGAAGAAAGTTCCTTTTCTCAGGAAGCGGGCATCCGGTTTCCTGGAGTCCAAGCGCGAGACTTTGGTGCGGATAGACGAGCAGATAGCTTTGCTTCACGGACAGCACAAGAAGACGTTTTACAGTTCGCTGGTATTGGAATTCATGGCGCGCCTCTTGTCGAGTCTTGAGATTTACTTCGTCCTGCGCGCCTTTTCGGCAGAGGTAAGTGTGGGTGATGCGGTGCTGATTCTGGCTTTTTCGTCGTTGTTCAGCAATCTGATATTCTTTTCTCCAATGCAGCTGGGCGCGCGTGAGGGAGGCTTGGCGCTTGCAGTGGGCGGGCTTCATCTGTCGGGAGCATTGGGTGTCTATACCGGACTCATCACCCGGGTGAGGGAATTGGTGTGGATAGCTATAGGGATTGTACTGATAAAGATAGGGAACAGTAAACAAAATACATGAAACATTATGGAAGACAAATTGAACGTGAAGGGGCTTATCTTTGATTTTGGCGGTACGCTTGATACGGGCGGCAATCATTGGGGAGAGGTGCTTTGGGAGGTATACCGGCACTTCGACGTGCCGGTGGCGAAGGATGCCTTTCGCAAGGCATATATCCACGGCGAACGGACGCTGGCCATGCATCCGCTGATACAACCTCATTTCCACTTTGCCGACGTGCTCCGTGCAAAGCTCCGCATCCAGCTCGGGTACTTGCAGGAGCAGGGCATGCTTTCAGCTTCCTTTGCCCCCCGCGAGGAGTTGGCAGAGGCCATGGCCGCGTATGCCGACGGATGTACTCGCGAGGTGCTGGCGCGGAGTGCCGGGGTGCTGGGCAGGCTGAGGCCGAAGTATAGTATGGTGCTCGTCTCCAACTTTTACGGAAACTTGCACACCGTGTTGCAGGACGCCGCCTTGCTGCCGTTGTTCGACTGCGTCATCGAGTCGGCTGTGGTGGGTGTGCGCAAGCCCAATCCGGCTATTTTTGCCTTGGGTGTCTGTGCCTGCAACCTGCCCGTGTCGGAAACCGCGGTGATAGGCGACTCTTTCGACAAGGACATGAAGCCTGCCCGTGCCCTGGGCTGCCGCACCATCTGGCTGAAAGGGAGCCAATGGGAAGAGCCGCGCGACGCCGACAGCAATCCGGTGGATGTGGTAGTGACGGAACTGGAGGAGATAGAACGGTGTTTGGAGTTTATTTGAGGGAGATAACTCCTTCTAACTTCCCCAAAACAAAAGACTCCTCCTCATCCCTTGGTTATTAAGATTTTAATCCGTTACTTTGCGAACGACTAACAGTAATAACCCAAAAAAGAGGAGGAGAAACCATGTCCAACTACATCCGTTTTGACTGGGCCATGAAACGCCTGCTGAGAGACAAAGCGAACTTTGCGGTGCTCGAAGGGCTCATGACCACACTGATGAAGAAGAAAATCATCATCAAGAGACTGCTGGAGAGCGAAAGCAACCAGGAAAGCGAATACGACAAGTACAACCGCGTGGACCTGCTGGCGGAGGACGAGACGGGAGAACTGCTGCTCTTCGAGATACAGAACAACAACGAGTACGCCTACTTCCAGCGCATGCTGTTCGGAACGTCCAAGCTGGTGACAGAATACATCAACAGAGGGGAGGGATACGAGAAAATCAGGAAGATATACAGCATCAACATCGTATATTTCGCCCTCGGAAGCGGAACGGACTTCGTGTACCACGGAAAGACCGAGTTCAGGGGCATACACAACAACGAGCTGCTGCAACTTTCGCCCTTCCAGAAGCAGACGTTCAAGGCGGACGAGGTGAGCCAGCTATATCCGGAATACTACATACTCAAGGTGAACGACTTCGACCGATGGTCGAAGGTGCCCCTGGAGCAATGGATATACTTCCTCAACACCGGAGAGATTCCGGAAGACGCCACCGCGCCGGGACTGTCCGAGGCAAGGGAGAAGCTGCAGCTGGACAAGCTGTCGCCCGACGAGCTGAAAGCTTACTACCGCCACCTGGACAATGTGGTCATCCTAAGGGACAACATCCATACCGAAAGGGCAGAGGGAAGAGCAGAGGGGAGAGCAGAGGGAAGAGCCGAAGGATTAGAAGAAGGATTAGCCAAAGGAAAAGCCGAAGGAATAGAAGAAGGAAAAAAGGAGATGGCACTGAGGATGAAAGCCGAAGGCATCCCCGTGGAAATCATAGCACGGTGCAGCGGGCTATCGGCAGAAGAAATAGAGGCGTTATAGGCAAACAGTCAAGAAAGTTATCGCTCTTCGGACTTAGGAATTGGAATCCGAAAGAGTCATGTGAATCAGTGTTAATCTCCGCCGTCCGTAGCGCGGATACAAGATTTCTTTTTTATCTTTGCGCCCGAAAACGATATGTGGAGAGATTTGAGTAGCTTGCAACCACGGAAAAAAATGCTAAAACACATCCTTTCCTGACGGCCCGCGCGTGCCGGACGCACCTACTCATATATACCTTTCTCCATTCATCGGACTATCGATTATCAACTATCAATTCTCAACAGAAATGGGATATTTATTCACATCCGAATCGGTGTCTGAAGGACACCCCGACAAAGTGGCCGACCAAATATCGGACGCCGTGCTTGACAAACTGTTGGCCTACGACCCCAGTTCGAAAGTAGCTTGCGAAACTCTGGTTACTACCGGGCAGGTAGTGCTGGCTGGAGAAGTGAAAACCAAAGCGTACGTTGACATGCCTCTCATCGCACGCGAAGTAATCAAGAAAATCGGCTATACCAAAGGCGAGTATATGTTCGAGAGCAATTCGTGCGGCGTGCTGAGCGCCATCCACGAGCAGAGCCCCGACATCAACCGCGGCGTGGAGCGCCAGGATCCTATGGAGCAGGGTGCCGGAGACCAGGGAATGATGTTCGGCTATGCCACCAACGAAACGGAGAACTACATGCCGCTTTCGCTGGACCTTGCACACCGCATCCTGCAGGTGCTGGCCGACGTCCGTCGCGAAGGCAAGGTGATGACCTACCTCCGTCCCGACGCCAAGAGCCAGGTGACCATCGAATATGATGACAACGGCACGCCCGTACGCATCGACACTATCGTAGTCTCCACCCAACATGACGACTTCGTACAGCCTGCCGACGACAGCGAGGCCGCACAACTCAAGGCTGATGAAGAAATGCTCGCTCAAATCCGTCGGGATGTAATCGAGATTCTGATGCCGCGTGTTATTGCTTCCATCCATCATGAAAAGGTGCTGGCATTGTTCAACGACCATATCACATACCACGTCAATCCCACGGGCAAGTTCGTAATCGGTGGTCCTCACGGTGACACCGGGCTGACGGGGCGCAAGATTATTGTAGATACCTACGGCGGCAAGGGTGCCCACGGCGGCGGCGCTTTCTCCGGCAAAGACCCTTCGAAGGTAGACCGCAGCGCAGCATATGCAGCCCGCCACATTGCCAAGAATCTGGTAGCTGCCGGTGTTGCCGACGAAATGCTGGTGCAGGTAAGCTACGCCATCGGTGTGGCACGTCCTATCAATATCTTCGTGGATACTTACGGTCGCAGCCATGTCAGCATGAGCGACGGTGAGATAGCCCGCAAGATTGACGAGCTGTTCGATCTCCGTCCCAAAGCCATCGAAGACCGCTTGAAGCTCCGCAACCCCATCTATCAGGAGACTGCCGCCTACGGGCACATGGGCCGCGAGCCGCAGACCATCGTCAAGCACTTCAAGAGCCGCTACGAGGGCAACAAGGATGTAGAGGTAGAGCTCTTCACCTGGGAGAAGCTGGACTACGTGGACAAGGTGAAAGCCGCATTCGGTTTGTAATCAGCCTTCGATTTGTAATCAGCATAGCTTTACGGCTATTTATTATAGAGGGCCGCCCTTCTGCATATACCGGCATTCCGGGGATGCGGAAGAGGCAGCCTTTGTTGTTTTGGTCTTGCTCTTCAAATGGATTTTTTCATCGGCAGGATAAACACGAACCTTTCCCTCTCCTTGTACTCCTTGTCCAGCAGCACTTTCCCTTTCAGCCGTTCGGCGATGAGGCAACAGATGTTGAGTTCCGGGCCGGTGCCTTGCCCGAAGTTGTCGGCCTTTTCAAAGCGTTCGAAGATGGTTTCCGAGTATTCCGGGGGAATGCCGGTATCGGTGACGGAGAAGGTGACGTATCCGGGATTCTCTGTGAGAGCTGACGGGTGTCAGCGGAAGCAAGTTCACGCAGAATCTGTATTATAACACCGGCAACGGCACCGCCAAATACAACGGCAGCATCAGCAGCATGACTTGGAAGGCGGGGAATGAAAGCACCGTACGCGGATACAAGTTCACCTACGACGGGCTGGACAGGATGTTGAACGCCACCTATGGCGAAACAGCAAGTATCAATACGAACACCAACCGTTTCAGCGAGAATGTAACCGCCTATGACAAGAACGGAAACATCAAGACCTTACAACGCTACGGACAGACCGGAGCAAGCACTTATGGCCTGATTGACAACCTGACTTTCACCCTCAATGGCAATCAGTTGACCTGTGTAGATGATGCTGTAGCCACATCTGCTTACAACAACGGCTTCGAGTTCAAGGACGGTGTAAAACAGGCAAATGAATATGCTTACGATGCCAATGGTAATTTAACTAAAGATTTAAATAAGAACATTGCCGATATATCGTATAATTGTTTAAATTTGCCCAATGTGGTGACATTCAGTGACGGGAGTACCATCACCTATACTTATGCTGCCGACGGCACAAAGCTGAAAACTGTCCATAAGACAGGCAGCACTACCACCACGACGGACTATTGCGGAAACGTGGTCTATGAGAACGGTGTTCAGAAGTTGCTGCTGACCGATGAAGGCTATGTTACTTTGAGTGACGGCAAGTACCATTACTACTTGCAAGACCATCAGGGGAACAACCGGGTAGTCATCAACCAGAGCGGCACTGTGGAGGAGACGAACCATTACTATCCCTTCGGTGGAGTGTTCGCCAGTACCAACAACGTTCAGCCTTACAAGTACAACGGCAAGGAGTTTGATGGCAAGAAGGGTCTGAACTGGTATGATTATGGGGCAAGACATTATGATGCGGCGCTGGGGAAGTTTACAACGGTTGACCCGCTGGCAGAGAAGTATTTCAATACCGGTCTTTATGCTTATTGCGGGAATAATCCTATTAATCGGATTGACCCTGATGGATTACTTTTGGCTCGAATATTGATATATAAGGTTCTCTGATTCAATAAAGTGAACGATTCCCTGCTTTCATCACTATATGTCAGCGGGGAATTTTACCTTTTATATAAGGCTACACCCTTTCCTTGACATGGTGTAGCCATTTATCCCAAAGGGTGTAGCTATCCGGGGCAAAGGGTGTAGCCCTGTTTAATGTGCCTTACCAGTGCCTGTGGCACACATAATCCGTTATTGATTCATGAAAAATCCCCCGACGTAAGTGGGAAGAAAGAAATTTGTTTCAAATCTCCCCGAAATCATGTACCTTTGTGGCGGTACCTAAAAAAGGAGGTAGCAAGATGATGAACAAGATAAATTCCGTATGCGTATATTGTGCTTCGAGCACAAAGATAGATTCCGTTTATTTCGATGCAGCCCGTGAGTTGGGCACTCTGCTGGGGCAAAAACACATCCGTTTGATTAATGGTGCGGGAAACATGGGACTGATGTCTGCCGTGTCGGATGCGGTGCTTCAGGCAGGGGGCAAGGTGACGGGAGTCATCCCTCGTTTCATGGTGGAGCAGGGATGGCATCACACCGGACTTACCCGACTCGTGGAAGTGGAAAGCATGCACGAACGGAAAAAGACAATGGCCGACTTGAGCGATGCCATCATTGCCCTGCCCGGTGGTTGCGGCACGCTGGAAGAACTGCTGGAAATCATTACTTGGAAGCAACTTGGATTGTATCTGAATCCGATTGTGATACTGAACGTCAAGAATTATTTTGCCCCTCTGCTCGATATGCTTCGGCAGGCAGTGGACGAAAACTTCATGCGTACGCAGCACGGTGCTATCTGGCATGTGGCACAGACACCGCAGGAAGCTGTGGAGCTGATACATACCACTCCTTTGTGGGACGCCTCTATCCGTAAATTCGCTGCAATATGATAGGGCTGTTGATGGCTTGGGCAGTAGTGGGGACGGAGGGGATCCCCATTCCGTATTCTCCGAGAATGGACGATGGCATCACCGTGGTCCTTTTGTGCTGCTTCTTTCTGTCGGCCTATGTCTTGTCACGCAGCCGCAAGTTTCTGCTGCAACTGGTGAAGGACTTCCTGCTCCATCGCGAACGTACCAGCATATTTGCCACTTCCACAGCCGCCGACATGCGCTATCTGTTGTTGCTCATCTTGCAGACCTGTATCCTTGCGGGTGTCTGTATCTTCAGCTACTTCAATGATATACAGCCGGAACTGGTACACCATGTGCCGCCGGGACTTCTGCTGGGGATTTACATCGGTGTGTGTCTCCTCTATTTGTGCTTGAAGTGGATGCTCTACTCTTTTCTGGGTTGGATTTTTTTTGACGAAAGTGTTACGACGTTATGGCTCGAGTCCTATTCTACGCTACTTTATTATTTGGGATTCGCCCTTTTCCCGTTTGCTCTATTCATAGTCTATTTCGATTTGAGTTTGCAGTTGACAATAGTAATCGGATTGATTTTAGCCTTTTTTGCTAAAATATTGATGTTATACAAGTGGCTAAAGCTTTTTTGTAACAATTTATATGGCAGTTCACTTTTAATTTTGTACTTTTGTGCCCTCGAAATCATTCCTTGCTTTGTTTTGTATCAAGGTGTGATTCAGCTAAACGATTTTTTGATAATAAAATTTTAGGACGTTGAAAATTAAGAAAGTACTTGTGTCGCAGCCGAAACCGGCATCAGAGAAATCTCCTTACTACGACATTGCCGAGAAATATGGTGTGAAGATAGATTTTCGCCCATTTATCAAAGTGGAGAGCCTTTCAGCGAAAGAGTTCAGACAACAGAAAATTTCGGTTTTGGACCATACTGCCGTTATTTTTACTTCGCGTCATGCCATTGATCATTTCTTCCACTTATGTACGGAATTGCGTGTGACAATTCCCGAAACAATGAAGTATTTCTGCGTGACGGAGGCCGTTGCTCTGTATATCCAAAAGTATGTGCAGTATCGTAAGCGTAAGATTTTCTTCGGAAACACCGGGAAGATTGACGATTTGATACCTTCCATTGTTAAGCATAAGGCTGAAAAGTACTTGGTGCCAATGTCGGATGTACACAATGATGACGTGAAGAATTTGCTGGATAAGAATAAGATTCAGCATACGGAAGCTGTCATGTATAGAACCGTCAGCAATGATTTTGCTCCAGATGAGGCATTTGATTATGACATGCTGGTGTTCTTCAGTCCGGCAGGTATCAGTGCCTTGAAGAAGAATTTCCCTGATTTTGACCAGAAGGAGATCAAAATTGGTACATTCGGCTCTACCACCGCCCAGGCAGTCCGTGATGCCGGACTTCGTCTTGACTTGGAAGCCCCCAGCGTGCAAGCTCCCTCAATGACGGCGGCGCTTGACATGTTTATCAAGGAGAATAATAAAGGAAAGTAAAAAAAGAGTTATGAGTTATAAGTTATGAGTGATTTGCTTATGGCTTGTAGTAGTAACGGTGGATTTATAAAATTGAGCTACAAGTGGTTGTGCTTTTATGTCGCCAGGTACTTGTAGCTCCTTTTTTGTATCACCCTTATAACTCATAACTTATAACTCATAACTTATAGCTCATGCCAAATACCTTGCGCAAGTCCGAACGGTTGGACAAGAAGAAAGTAATAGAGAAGATGTTTGCGGGCGGTTCGCGCTCGTTTTCGGTCTTCCCTTTGCGTGTGGTTTATCTGCCGGTGGAGGAACTGGAAGTGTCTGCCTCCATTCTTATCAGTGTTTCGAAGCGTCGTTTCAAGCGGGCGGTGAAGCGCAACCGCGTGAAACGCCAGATACGTGAAGCCTACCGCATGAACAAACAAGGACTGCTGGCAGTATTGGCGGAAAAGAAATGCCGTCTGGCCGTCGCTTTCATCTATCTTTCAGACCAGTTGGTGGATTCTTCCGTTATCGAAGACCGTATGAAGACTGCTTTGGCACGCATTGCCGAGAGGGTGGCAGCGAATGCTGAAGCCACGCAAACTCCCCAGATACCATGAAGCGTCTGCTTTCATATCTGTTGCTACTTCCCATTTATTTCTATCAGAAGTGCATATCACCCATGATAGGGCCTTCATGCCGTTTCACCCCCACTTGTTCGCAATATGCGGTGGAGGCCATCAAGAAACACGGACCTTTCAAGGGGGGGAAGCTGGCAATAAGGCGTATTCTGCGCTGCCATCCTTGGGGAGGTTCCGGATATGATCCCGTTCCATGAATATTCCAGTAGACATACATACGCATCGGCTCCCGCAAGTGCGCGGAGCGGCCATTGTGAATTGCTATCCCGAAGCGTTCTCTCCACAGAGCGGCGGATGGTATTCGGTGGGAATACATCCCTGGCATATAGGCCGGACTGGAGGTGACCATTCAGTAGCAGAGAATGTTGTGGCTAGCAGGGTATGCGGCCTGGAGAGGGTAGTACTCCATCCCCAAGTACTTGCCGTGGGCGAAGCTGGGCTGGACAAGCTGGCAGATGCTCCGATGGATTTGCAGGTAGAAGTGTTCAGGCGTCAGGCATGCTTGGCGGAGGAAGTAGGAAAGCCGCTGGTGATTCATCTGGTCAAGGCGGTCGATGAACTGCTGAAGGTGAAGCGGGACTTGCGCCCGTCGAATCCGTGGATAATACATGGTTTCCGCGGCAAGGCAGCGCTGGCGGAGGAGTATCTGAAACATGGCTTTTACCTTTCATTCGGGGAGAAGTACCAGAAAGCGGCCTTGTGCCGTATACCTGCCGACCGGCTGTTCATCGAAACAGATGAAAGCGAAGTTGCCATCGGGGAATTGTATGCACGCGCCGCCAGGGTGCGCGGCATCTCTCCCGAAGAGCTTGGAGAAACGCTTCGGAGAAATGTCTGCAAAGTCTTTTTTAAACCCTAAGAGTTGTTTCTTCAAATAAAGAGTCGTATTTTTGCGCAGATTAAGATAGGAATCAAACAATTCATAGATAATCACTTAAATAATTAATCAGATAACTTAATCATTCGATGAATTTTGTAGAAGAATTAAGATGGCGTGGCATGCTCCACGATATGATGCCGGGTACGGAAGAACTTCTGGCTAAGGAACAAGTGACTGCATACATTGGTTTCGACCCTACTGCGGACTCTTTGCACATTGGGCACCTTTGCAGTGTGATGATTCTGCGTCACTTTCAGCGTTGCGGACACAAGCCGTTGGCGCTGATAGGCGGTGCTACGGGTATGATTGGTGACCCTTCCGGAAAGTCTGCCGAACGCAATCTGCTTACGGAAGAGACGTTGCAGCGCAACCTGGCCGGCATGAAGGCGCAACTTTCCAAGTTTCTGGATTTTGATTCGGATGCCCCCAACCGTGCCGAGTTGGTGAACAACTACGATTGGATGAAAAACTTCACTTTCCTCGATTTTGCCCGTGAGGTGGGTAAGCACATCACCGTGAACTATATGATGGCGAAAGATTCTGTAAAGAAGCGTCTGAACGGTGAGGCACGTGACGGCCTTTCCTTCACGGAATTCACCTACCAGCTGCTGCAGGGATACGATTTCCTTCATCTGTATGAAACCAAAGGTTGCAAGCTCCAGATGGGTGGCAGCGACCAGTGGGGTAACATCACCACCGGTGCCGAGCTGATTCGCCGTACGAACGGCGGGGAGGTGTTTGCACTGACCAGCCCGCTGATTACGAAGGCTGACGGTGGCAAGTTCGGTAAGACAGAGTCCGGAAACATCTGGCTCGACCCGCGCTACACCTCTCCGTATAAGTTCTACCAGTTCTGGCTGAACGTGAGCGACGAGGATGCCAAACGCTATATCAAGATATTCACCGCACTGTCTAAGGAAGAGATTGACGCTCTGACGGCCGAGCACGAGGCTGCTCCCCACTTGCGCGTCCTTCAGAAGTGTTTGGCGAGGGAAGTCACTATCATGGTTCACTCCGAAGAGGACTACAATGCCGCTGTGGATGCATCCAACATCTTGTTTGGCAATGCAACTTCCGACGCGCTGAAGAAGTTGGACGAAGATACGTTGCTGGCTGTGTTCGAGGGGGTTCCCCAGTTTGAAATATCCCGTGATGCACTGGCAGCCGGTGTAAAGGCGGTGGATTTATTCGTGGATAATGCTGCTGTATTCGCTTCCAAGGGTGAGATGCGCAAGCTGGTGCAAGGCGGCGGCGTTTCTCTGAATAAGGAGAAACTGACTGCTTTCGACCAGGTGATTACGACAGCCGACCTGCTTGACGAAAAATACCTGCTGGTACAGCGCGGAAAGAAGAATTATTATCTGATTATCGCCAAATAACGGTATTTTAAAGAGAAGTAATTAAGGAAATAATGCTTCGGAAGTAAAAATAGCCCCGAAATATTTGGATATTTCGGGGCTTCCTTTTATCTTTGCACCGCTTTTTAACAGAAAGCCTCATGTTTGGACTATGGTGTAATGGTAGCACAACAGGTTTTGGTTCTGTTTGTCCAGGTTCGAATCCTGGTAGTCCAACTACGATACACCAATTGCAGCTAAAAACCCACTAAAATCGTAAGTTTTAGTGGGTTTTTTTGTTACTTCTAAATAGGTATCGAGAAAAACAGACACGATTTCGGTGCCAAATTAGGTGACACGGCAACCCCATTTTTCCTTTTCACGAATCTTTGAACGATATTGCTATATAATTGATACAAATTTATACGGTTTCTCCGTTTTCTTTTGCTACATTTGCATCGTGTACGCAAACGAGGCATCTTTGATGACTGAAGTTATAACCTATTAGATGTAGTGCAATCATGAAAACGAGCTATGAAAATCGCTATGCTGAGCATCCGGATGATGTAAAAAGCTACGATACGAAAAACATCCGTTGCGATTTCCTTATAGAGAAGGCATTCTCCCAAGATAAAGTTTCCATTGAGTATAAACTACTTGCAAATCGTACATAAATAGAATATCACTTATTTAAACTTAATAATTTTACATTATGAATCCGTATTTGAATTTTTCTTTGGAAGGTAAAGTAGCCCTTGTCACAGGTGCTTCTTACGGTATCGGTTTTGCTATCGCTTCAGCTTTTGCAGAGCAGGGAGCAACTATCTGTTTCAACGACATTAACCAGGAGTTGGTAGACAAAGGCTTGGCTGCCTATACTGAAAAGGGCATCAAGGCACGCGGTTATGTATGTGATGTGACAGACGAACCTGCTGTTCAGGCTATGGTAGCCCAGATTGAAAAGGAAGTAGGTTCCGTTGATATCCTCGTGAACAATGCTGGTATCATTCGCCGCGTTCCTATGCACGAGATGGAGGCTGCTGACTTCCGCCGTGTAATCGATATCGACCTCAATGCTCCGTTCATCGTATCAAAGGCTGTTCTGCCTGCCATGATGAAGAAGGGCCACGGTAAAATCATCAACATATGCTCCATGATGTCCGAACTGGGCCGTGAGACTGTGTCGGCCTATGCTGCTGCCAAGGGTGGTTTGAAGATGCTGACCCGTAACATCTGCTCTGAATATGGTGAATACAACATCCAATGTAATGGTATCGGCCCGGGTTACATTGCTACTCCGCAGACTGCTCCGCTGCGCGAAAAGCAAGCTGACGGAAGCCGTCACCCGTTCGACTCGTTCATTTGCGCCAAGACTCCGGCAGGCCGCTGGTTAGACCCGGAAGAACTTACCGGTCCGGCAGTGTTCCTAGCATCCGAAGCCTCTAATGCAGTCAACGGTCATGTACTCTATGTAGACGGAGGTATTCTGGCTTACATCGGAAAGCAACCGAAATAAATCTGAAGGATAGTTGAGAAGGTGATAAAGTGGCGGGGTAATGTCACTTGTCACCTTTTTCTTTTAGGTGCGGATTACGCGGAAAAGATAAGTAAAATCCGTATAATCAGCGAAATCTGTGCCTGAAGGAAAGTTATATAACTGATTAGGAAAAGCAATGATTATATGAAAAACTTTCTTTTATTATGTATGGCGGCCTTGTCCTGCCTTGCTTGCAACGACAGCAAGACAGTGACCGTTACGGTAACCAATTCGCTGTCGATGGATCGTTCCGATGAGATGGTAGAGGTGTCCATGGCCGAGATTTCGAGCCGTCTGAATCTGGCAGACACCGCACAGATTGTGGTTCTGAATGTCGAGGGGGAACAAGTTCCCTACCAAGTGACCTATGATGACAAGCTAATCTTCCCCGCCACGGTAGCCGCCAATGCATCGGCTGCATATACCATTCAGACCGGTACTCCCGTCGATGTGGAGGTAAGGGCTTGCGGGCGTCAGTTTCCCGAACGTCTGGACGACATGGCCTGGGAGAACGACTTGGTGGGTTTCCGTGCCTACGGTCCTGCGTTGCAGGCAAGGGGTGAACGTGGCTTCGGCTACGACTTGTTCACGAAGCGGGGCACTGCTGCACCGGTATTGGAAGACATGTATGCCAAAGAGCTGGATGCAGACTCCTGGAAGCAGGTAAACGAATTGCGCAAGACAGACCCGAAGGCGGCCGGTGAACTGGTACGCACATTCTCCTATCATATAGACCACGGTTATGGCATGGACTGCTATGCAGTAGGCCCCACACTGGGAGCCGGGGTATCTGCACTGATGGTGAATGATACCATTATCTATCCGTGGTGCTATAAGACGCAGGAAGTGCTGGACAACGGCCCCTTGCGTTTTACGGTGAAGCTGGAGTTCAATCCGCTGGCTGTGAAAGGGGATACTACGGTGGTGGAAACACGTCTGATTACGCTGGATGCCGGTTCTCATCTGAACCGCACTGCCATTTCGTATAGCTGTCTAAAGGAATCCTTGCCCATTGTTACCGGCATTGTGCTGCACGAACCGGACGGCGCTGTGGTGGCTGATGCAGCAGGTGGCTATATGACGTATGTAGATCCCACTACCGGATCGGATAATGGCAAGATATTCATGGGGGCCGCTTTTCCTGCCGTTGTAAAGGAAGCCAAGACTGTGCTGTTCTCCCCAGAGGAGAAGAAGATGCGTAACAATGCAGACGGTCATGTACTGGCTGTCAGCGACTATGAGCCGGATGCCGACTATGTGTATTACTGGGGCTTTGCCTGGGACCGTGCGGACATCAAGACTGCTGAAGCCTGGAACAGCTATATGGCAGCATTTGCACAGAAGGTGCGCAATCCGCTGACAATTGAAGTCAAATAATCCTTTGGTTATCATTCAAGGGAGTTAAAAGCCAGAGGCCGATAGTATCGCTCTACATTGATAGAACTGTCGGCTTCTAGCTCCTGAGCCAGAAGGGCGATAACTCTCCATTTAACTCCCTCTAACTTCTTCTTCTAGCTTTCTTGAATAAAAGAGCCGTGTCATTCCCGACCGGATTTTACAGCACTTTGAATTCGTACCCTTCTTCTTTCAGAAAGTCAATGGCACGCGGAAGTGCGTACTGCAGGTTTCCGTTGCGCCAGGATTTCAAAGAATCGTGAAAGGTGATGATGGAGCCGTTGCGGGCGTAGCGCATCACGTTGGCAAGCACTTGCGGACCGCGCAGCTTTTTGCTGTAGTCGCGTGTCACGAGGTCCCACATCACAATCTTGTAGGTGCGTTTCAGCGTGAGGTATTGGTTGGCGAACATATGGCCGTGGGGAGGACGGAACAAGAGAGGGTAGAGTACCTTCTCCACATTACAATTGATGTCTCCGCCCATTTCCATGAAGATTTTCGCCTGCTCGGTGTTTCCCAGATAATTTTTGGCTGTGTATTCAAAACCACGGATATGGTTGAAGGTGTGGTTACCGATGCGGTGTCCGCGTTCAACAACCATCCGGAATTCGTCCGGATGCTTCCGTATGTTGTCGCCTACCATGAAGAAGGTGGCCTTGATATTGTGCTTGTCCAGCAGAGCGAGCACCCAAGGAGTTACTTCGGGTATGGGGCCGTCGTCGAAAGTCAGATAGACGGCTTTTTCATTGGGGTCCATCCTCCAGACTGCACCGGGGTATAGTTTACGAAAAAACTCAGGAGGTTGTTCTATAAACATAATTAAAGCCTCTCCCCCAACCCCTCCCTACACAGGGGAGGGGAGGTTTGAGGATGGTTTGTTAGTGAATACATTATAATTAAGACTTCTCTTATTATGGTTGAATGCTCCTATTTCATTCTGTCCGCATACATATTATACAGTTCTTCCACTTTCGGCTCGTAGGTTTCGGTGAGCTTGGAGTTGTACTTCTTCATAGCCTTTACTTCGGCATCGAGTACAGCCCAGTGGTATTCAAATTCACGTGTAGAAATCATGAAGCGGTTGTTGTCCAGGCTCAGATACCAGGTCAGGTATTCTATGGCCTTGTCGGCAAGGGCTTTCATCATCTCGTCCGCCTTGTCGGTTTGGCCTAGCTGGTAGTAGGCTTCTGCCATCTGTACGGCACCGTTCTGCCAGTCGTAAGACACATTGTAGGCGGGAATCATCTTTTCGGCATAGTCCAGGGCAGCTTTAGCCTTGTCTTTCTTGCCTTCGCGCATCAGCTGCTGCACAAGCTGCGAGAAGATGCGGCGGTGAGAGTGGCACATGCGCATGGCGTTCTCGTCGATGTAGATGCCCGGCTTGTCGATGCCGCCGAACTTGAATCTGTTCATCAGGTTGTCGTACATCTTTTCGGAGTCTATCGTCACGCCCGTCTTGCCGGTGTCGAACGGAGTGAAACGATAGGCAAGTCCTTCCTGAACGAAGTGGTTCTCCATGTTCAGCTGGTTCTCCCTGCCTACGCTGACGGCGATGTAGATGGGGCGTTCCCAGTTGGCCTCGCTCAGCATCTCGAGCATCATCAGCTCGCTCTTGTAGAGGGCGCGCTTGCCTTTCAGCGAGATGTGCATGTAGTCGGGGATTGAGTCGCCCGGTATCATCATGCCGCTGCGGCGCACGGCTTCCTTGTCCACCTTGATAACGATGCTGTCGGTAGGAATCACCTTCAGGTCCTTGTCCTTGGGGGCGCGTATCCAGTGCTTCAGGATGTTCTTCAGCTCGTAAGGGTTGTCTCCGAATTCCTTCTTCACGTTTACCAGCGCTTCTTGATTACCGTCCAGTGCCTGCTTCTCGGCTTCGGCATAGAGCTGGTCGATGCTTTTCTTGTATTCCGGCTGGATGGGGATGTATTCGTTGGTGCCTTCCACGTACTCCATACGGTCCCACGTGATGGGGAGGGAAGGACTGTCGTAGGCAGGACGCTTCATCTGGTCGATGTACCAGTCGGTCTGCAGGTACGAGAGGTTGCAGGTACGGGCGTCGGTGCGGAAACCTTCGGTCTCTTGGTTGTACCAGAGGGGGAAGGTATCGTTGTCGCCGTTGGTATAGATAATCGGGTTTCCGCTTTCTTGCAGTGACATCAGGTAGTTCTGCCCGAAGTCGCGTGCCATGTATCGGTCGCTACGGTCGTGGTCATCCCAAGTCTGGCTTGCCATCTGTATGGGGACAAGGAGGCAAACGAATGAGATGACGAGGGCACACGTTGACGAGGGCACAAACGCATTGGCATCACTTGCCTCACCTGCCTCCTTGTAGTCTTGTTTCCTCATCCGCTTGTCCGCTGTTTGTATAAGTCCTGCCACACCCATGCCAATCCAGATGGCAAAGGCGTAGAACGAGCCGGCGTAGGCGTAGTCGCGTTCGCGCGGCTGGCTCGGGGTCTGGTTCAGGTAGAGCACGATGGCGATACCGGTCATGAAGAATAGGAAGAAGACCACCCAGAATTGTTGGATGCCTTTCTGTCCGCGGTAGGCTTGCCACAGCAGGCCGATGATGCCCAGCAGCAACGGCAGGCAGTAGAAGACGTTGTGCCCCTTGTTGTCGCGCAACTCGGCGGGCAGCAGGCTCTGGTCGCCCACCAGCCAGTTGTCGATAAAGGAGATGCCCGTAATCCAGTTGCCGTGTTCTATTTCCCCGCTGCCTTGTATGTCGTTCTGGCGTCCGGCGAAGTTCCACATGAAGTAGCGCCAGTACATCCAGTTGAGCTGGTAGGAGAAGAAGAACTTGATGTTTTCCCACTGTGTGGGCATGTTCACCATTATCATGTTGCCGCATTTGTCGTAGGGCACGTCGTAGCCCTTGATGTCCTGCCAAGCTTGGTATTGCTGCGTGTGAGCGCTGCTGTACATACGGGGGAACAGCATGTTCTGGGCGTATTCGTACTCAATGCGTCCGGGGATTTCGATGTACGAATCCTTTTCCTCGGGCGTAGCTTTCTCCTTGCGGATGAACTTCGTGCCGTTGTACTTGATACGCGGTTCGCAGTAGCCGTCTTTCACGTCGAGCGCCACTTGCGAGGTGAAGGCAGGGCCGTAGAACAGCGGACGTGTGCCATACTGCTCGCGTCCCAGGTATTCGCCCAGTGTGAAGATGTCCTCCGGAGAATTCTGGTCCATCGGTGTGTTGGCGGTGGAGCGGATAACGATAAGTGCATACGAGGAATATCCGATGACAATCATCATGGTGCAGAGCAGCGAGGTGTTCAGCGTGCGTGCCGATACGCGGAGTTTCTCCTTGACGGCTGCCTGCGTCTTCGGACGGAGGTAGAGCCACAATGCGGCAATGACAATGACACCGATAACTACCGAGCTGGTGCCGTGTCCGTAGAACGGGATACCCAGCATGGCGATGGTGAGTATGAACGAGAGTGCCATACGTGCCTTGTTGCGTTCGGTGTAGCTTTCGTAGATACCCCAGATGAGGCAGGCTGCCAGCAGGATGATATATACGATGACACCCGTGTTGAAGGACATGCCCAGCGTGTTGACGAAGAGCAGTTCGAACCAGCCGCCCACTTTCACGATACCCGGCACGATGCCGTAGAGTACGGCTGCAACCAGTATGCCCGAGGCAAGCAATGCCAGCAGGGAGCCTCGGGCATTGGCGTTGGGTACTTTCTTGTAGTAATATACCAGTACGATGGCGGGCAGGCAGAGCAGGTTCAGCAAGTGCACGCCGATGGAAAGTCCCGTCAGGTAGGCGATAAGAATCAGCCAGCGGTCACTGTGAGGCTCGTTGGCAACGTCCTCCCATTTCAGTATGAGCCAGAATACGACGGCAGTGAACAGTGAGGAGAAGGCATAAACCTCGCCTTCCACAGCGCTGAACCAGAAGGTATCGCTGAACGTGTAGGCAAGTGCGCCCACCAGGCCGCTACCCATGATGGTAACCATCTGGCCGCGTGTGATATTGTTTTCGTCTGTCACCACAAGTTTGCGTACCAGGTGCGTGATGCTCCAGAAAAGGAACAGGATACATGCGCCGCTCATCAGCGCGCTCATGTAGTTCACCATCTTGGCAACGGTGGAGGCATCGGAAGCAAATTGTGAGAAAAGGTTGGCCACCAGCATGAAGAACGGTGCGCCGGGCGGGTGTCCTACTTCCAGCTTATAGCCGGTGGTGATGAACTCCGGGCAGTCCCAAAAGCTTGCAGTAGGTTCGATGGTCATGCAGTAGACCGTCGCTGCAATGAGGAAGGTAATCCAGCCTACAAGGTTGTTTACGGTTTTGTACTGTTTCATTCAGATGAAATTCTTTATTATATAATCTTCTTATTTCCAGTTGCTTAATGCTTATTGACAGACACCGGTGTCTGTCGTGTCAGAGTCCAGTGTTTGTCACGTCAGACACTGGTGTTTGTCGCGCTGAAGTCCAGTGTCTGTCGCGACAGGCCATATTGCCTGCTTCGGCATTACGCGGATGCATGGCACACAACGCGACAAAGATAATAAATTCAATTCTAAATGAGTGACAGCAAGGTGGATTATTAGGATAGGTTAAGGGAATGATGATTCTATAGAGGGAATATCCGGCCGATAATGGAGGGGATGCAAAAAGGAAGTGTCCACTTTGCTTGCCCTGAATGGACTTTTCGTTTATAACCGAAAACAGTATCTTCTTTGCAGCCTTTTTAGATTATGGACGAAAGAAAGCCTTACTGTGCTTCTTTGAAAACTGTAATTATTGAAAATAACTCTCTTTTGAAATCGATAGAAGGCAAATGTAATGATAAAGCTTATTTCTGATTGTACAGTATTGACCTCCATCTGTATTCCTGTAAATGTTGAATCAATAGGTGCCACAGCATCTAAAGGAATTCGATATACAATTAGAAAATGCAAAATTGCCCGTCATTGATAAGATTTGCATCAATGACGGGTTTCTTTTCAAAAAAGCAGTATGCTGCAATAGCCGACAATGAATTGGCTATGAAGTTACTGAAGGAACGGTGTCCGGAGTGGACGGCAATGCTTGTTGTTTTTGATATTTAGTTTTTCTTTAGCCATTCAACCCTGCGCAAATCTGGCAAATGCTTAATTGAGAAATTCTCAAATTTGGCTTTGAAACCGTTACCGTCAGGGCAAGCTCCCATTATCCCTACCATGACGGGATGATTGTCTTGCAGCCAAGCGTTGCGCATCATCGTGTATTCCTTATCATCAAAAGAATAGAAAATCTCTACGGCATCCAGTCGGCGTACCGCCTTAATCCATACAAACGGGACGGGCTTATCCAAAGATATAATGCTCCAGTCACTTGTATGATGAGTTACAACGGTACTAAGATTATATTTCCCGTCCACGAACTCAATACCGGCCTTGATATAGTTCTCGTGGTCGATGCGCAACATCAGTCCCGACTGGTCGAAACGGGTCTTGTAATCGCCAGATATTTTTACCTTCACTTCAAATTCCCCGCCACGCAATGTGTACAGAAACGGGGCATCATCCACAGTAAATCCATAGTGGGATATACGCCAATAATCAGTCTGGGGAGTAACATTCATCGAAAGCGAATTGTTTTCAATTTTCCATTGTTCAGGTTCATTGAACCATTGCATCTTTTCCAATGATTGCGCCATGCAGGTAAATGAAGCGGCAATCATCATTCCACTCAATAGTAACTTTTTCATTTTTCAATATATTGTTAATGTTATAATTTTCGAATAACACGGCAAGGATTCCCGACTGCCAATGTTCCTGCCGGAATATCTTTATTTACCACACTTCCCGCACCGATGACACAGTTGTCGCCTATCATAACTCCCGGTAAGACGCAAACGTGCGCTCCTATCCATACATTATTGCCTATGCTAATCGGCCGTGCATATTCAAGTCCACGATTTCTTTGCTCCACATCAAGAGGATGTCCGGCGGTATAAAACCCACAACCCGGAGCAATGAACACATTATCACCGAACTTAACTTTTGCTTCGTCCAAAATAACACAGTTCACATTGGCATAAAAATTTTCGCCAATCTCTATATTATAACCATAATCACAGAAGAACGGCTGTTCTATCAGGAAACTATGCCCCGATTTTCCGAATAGACTGACAATAATATCTTCCCTGCGTTTCGTTTCCGATGGCAGTAGATGATTATATTCATGGCACAATGCCTTGCATGCCTGCCTTTCGGCTATCAATTCCGCATCATTATTGGCATCGTACAGTTTTCCTTGCCGGCACTTTTCCTTCTCACTTATCATAAACAACCATTTAGTTTTTTTACCTTTGCAAAGGTAGGGTATTGTTATATACTGCACAATGATTATAAATAACCATTTTTATTTCTGGCTATGGACACAATCGATATATTGAGCAAGGAGTTTTTCACACAGGATTTTGCGGAAGAACAACCATACTCCGAGTTGCTGGACAAGTATAAGGATATAGCGCGCAACTATGCACGGATGGAGAGTGCGGTAGCCGTATTGAGTGATATACGTACCAATATGAGTTACATTTATTATGGTAGTTTTTCCCGAATGCTGGAAATAGATAAATGCGGAGACGAGGGCAAGGTGTCTTCCATTTGGGAAAAAGAAATCTTCAAGCTCATTCATCCTGACGATTTGGCAGGGAAGCACTTACAAGAATTGTGTTTTTTCCATTTTGTCAAACACCAGCCCAAGAGCAAACGCACTGATTATTATCTGATAAGCAAACTTCGTATGAAGCACGGCAAAAATAATTATATATCAGTATTGCATCGGATGTTCTATGTTTCTGCCCCTTCTAACGACACGCTGTGGCTGGCTTTATGCCTTTATAGCCCTTTACTGTTTGATATTCCAGCCAAATGCCTGATAATCAATTCAGCTAACGGTCAAATGACAGAAATTGGCAAACAGGACAGCACAAGGATTCTGTCCGTCAGAGAAAAGCAGGTATTGAGCCTCATTGACAAAGGGCTGACAAGTAAGAAAATAGCCGAAACACTTTCTATCAGCATAAATACAGTTAGTCGGCACAGACAGGAAATTTTAGGCAAACTTCAAGTGAAAAACTCTATTGAGGCGTGCCGGGTAGCAAAAGACTTAAAACTAATTTGAGCATCAAACAAAAAATAATATGTTTACCGTGGCTTGAGCAATGAGCCGGAAGTTCCCTCTCTGTCTCTCTTATTGTTTCAGCAGCTGTTTTGCCATCGCTTAGTCAACGTACTGGCATATATGGGCGCAAATATAATGATTTCGCTTCTAAATAGGTGACAATAAGCAGCATTATTAGGATAGGTTAAGGGATTTGCTGCATCTATAGATGCAGCACGGTGGAAGTATAGATGCAGCGCGGTGGAAGTATAGATGTAACAATGATGATTCTATAGAGGGAATATCCGGCCGATAAAGGGGGATGCGGAAAGGAAGTATCTTCCTTGCTTGTCTAAATGAATCTTTCGTTTATAATCGAAATTATTGCCTTTTTTGCAAACTTCTTAGGTTATGGACGAAAGAATTGATGGAAATGCCCGTTTATAACCGAAAATTGTTATCTTTGCAACTAAAGTTTAGGTTATGGACGAAAGAATGGATATACTTAGGAAGTACAATCTCTGGACAGAAGGAGATTTTGACTTCGGTTTCATGCGGGTAGCTTATACCGGCAGAATCATGGACTACGTAGGTAATCGTCTTGTAAAGGTCTTTCATTCTCCGAAGTCGCACGTTGGCTTCAAAATGCTTTGAAACCATATTGGGAAACCTACGGAAATATGTGACACCCTCGAATTGTAAGGCACTCAAGGAAAGATTGTTGCGCAACAAATATCGTGACCTGGACTGCACCGGATTCATCAGGCTAAGGAAATATGTTGAATATCAGGAGATGTTGACCGGCACCGAGGTCAAAAGGGACGGTGCCAACACAGGATGGGAATACCATGTTTTAGCTTCTGAGAATTGAAAATGTATCTCTATAAACGGAAATCATTGCTTCAAATTAAGGCTTGATGATAACCTCTAAACTTCTGAAAGAACAAGTAATAGATGAAAGTAGCTTTTGTAGGTGTAGGTTATATATAGTGGCAGGCAACTGCTGTATTGGCTGCGGCAGCTGCCTGCGTTCAGTGTAGTGGCGCTTGCCGATTCTCTTAGAAAGGATGAAGCGTGGAACTGCAGGGGCTGCCCAACCTCAATTCTATGGTGGCATCCGCAAAGTCCTCTTCCCCTTTGCCGGCGAATTCCACTTTATAGGTGACCAGCTTCCCTTTCCGCTCCACGAAAGTGGCTCCTGCAGCTTCCGCTATTTCGGAGAGTGCCAGCAATTGTATGTCATACGATTTCCCTCTTTTTCCGGCCACTTTCAAGGTATAGGTCTGGCTTCCCGGGTCGTAGCTTTCCCTTTCTATCCTTAAACCTTCGTCCGGTATGCCGTCATAAAGAGTGGGCAGGTTCGTCAGCACACCTATGCCTCCTCTGTACTTTATGCTTATCTCCTTCTTCTCACCAATCCTGAGCGGATTGAGGGAGACACGGACATTCTGTACATCTGTCGTTAGCTGATAAGGGACGGCTTCCCCGTCGATATATACCTGCTCTACCTCGGTGGCCAAAGGCAATATGGCGGCGAACTCCATGCTTGTCGGCTTTCGGCTTTCATTGGTTATCACATACCTGTACAGGCTGTCTTCCCTTTCATAGTCCAGCCCCATTCGCCGCTCTGCCGTGCGTATGTTTCGCACGTGGGCAAATGTCCAGTCGGCAGGAAAGGCCGGAGCCAATGACAGACTGTCCTTTATGGCATCCGATTTCATGCCGAGCATACCCTCGTACAGTGGCAGGAGATTCATGCTGCTCGACCATTGCTGGTGCGGACAGATGCCGGTAAAACTCAATTTGTTGCCTAAGATGACTTCTGCAATATTGCCGTAGTCCCAAGTGTCGAACAACCGCAAAGAAGAGTAAGCATGCCTGAAGCCCTGGTAACAGAGCCCTGCCCGATACTCTGCCAGTGCCGCACACCCCGTATGGAAAGGCCATATATTCCCGTAAGTATATCCTCCCAGGGCAAAGAAAGGGCTGTCGTATCCCACCATTCGCACTCCCCAGTCCGTGGAATAATACTTGTCGGAGAAATGGCGGGCGGTTGCCAGCGCCTTCCGGTGGTCGGCCAGGCCGAACAATACCGGAGTACCTCCCAGCACGCATTTGTGCTCCTGATACGTACCGTCTCTCATCAAGCCGTGATTGAAGAACTGCAGGGAGTCGTTCCAGAAATTCTCGTTAATGAGGCGGTGGCACATACGCATGTCGTTCGTACACCGCAGTTCCGTCTCTTTGTCTTCAAGCGCGGCAGCCATGTATGCACACTCCTTGAGCGCTTGCGTCCACACGGCAGCCAGATAAACCTCCGTATGTGCCCCATACAGCTGCCATCCTTCCTGCCATCCATGCCCCACATTGGTGTTCTCTATGAGCCCGTCTCTGTCCGTATCTGTGGAGTAGCAGAATGACAAAGCCTTCTTGATGTGCGGCCATTGCGACCTGATGAAAGCAACGTCTCCGCTCTTGCGCAAGTAGTTGCCTGCCAATACAAGATAGAGCGGAGTAGCATCCGAAGCGTCGTAGTGGACAGAACCGCTGGTGGTGAGCTCATGATAAACTTTCCCATCCGGACTTTGGTGTTTGCCGAATGTAGTCAGAACTTCCTTTACCTTTTCGTAGTCTCCATAGGCAGTCATGGCAATTCCCGTCCATCCCGTATCTCTGCCGAAGTACCAGGCATATCCGGGACGTCCGCTCACGGCATGTCCTCCATTCCAGCCGCGCGAAGTAGTCCAGTAACCGGACATCATCGACTTGCCAAGAGAGGGGGTATGGCAGAAAAATTTGTCGACAGAGACAAGTGCCCACTGATAGGCTTGGTTAAAAACAGAATCACTGCTCCGGATACTCAGGAAGTCTTTATCGAAATTCCGGTAATGGGTTCTCGACGCCTCATGGACTTCCCGAGACCTGCCCATGGTGGCGTTCAATAACTCTGCGGATTGCCGGATGCCGCTTTCTCCGCCGCTTAAATAAAGGTTCAGCCTGCCGGGGGTTCCGGCAAATGTATATAAGAAAGATACTTGTTTGTGTTTTGCCGGAATCCGGTTGAATTCCCGGATTTCCCTGTGCGAAAAATCATACATGCCCTCTTCGTATGACGTGGGCTCATGGTCGAAGGCAGCCAGAAGGTTTAAGTTACGTTCACGGTCGAATACGGTGGTCACGGCGCCGTTTTGCGCGGTTGCGTAGAAAAGCGTGCCTGTAGAGTTCAGGGAATAGGGCCACATAAGCCTCAGGTTGCTGGTGTATGTGACGTATACGTGCTCCACATCGGGGGCATCCCAACGGTAGTTGATGGCCATCAGCGGATTCTCGGGCGAGGCCTGGATGATTTCCCGGAATCTGCCTTTCTCCAGCAGATACTCCCTTTCCAGGTAATCGGGAGAACGCGTGATTTGAGACGCCTGCTTGTCTAGCCACACAACCTCCTCACGCTGCTTGTACTTGATGCCGACAGACAAGTCGCGAAGCACCATTATCGGATGAATCCAGATCTCCTCGATACTGCCTTGTTCCCTGCCCATGGCCAATATCTGCTGGCCGGCTACGTTCCAGAAGTGGCGCTTGTCGGCTTTGCGCACGGTTCTCAGCGGCGATTCCTGGGGTTCCCAGTCCGGTTCCTCCTTCAGCGTGATTTTATAATCCGGGAAGTCCACCTTCTGGGTATGTATGCTGTCATATACCCAGTACTTCTGTTTGGATTTGAACCTGCTGTGGTCACCGCTCAGATAGTCTATGACATTATTCATGAACATTAGCAGTGTGGAGCGGTTGGCATTGGCCATCGAGAAATAGAGATAGCCGCCTATGGCCAGGATTTTGCCTTTCCCTACGGGCGTCTCCCAGATGACTTTCCTGTTCTCATGATAGCGGATGTATGCCCAGTTAATGCCCAGCACTTTGGCAGACTCTGCCCGGGGGACATTCCGCCCCGAGAAGCCGAGTGTCCGTGCTTTATGGTCTTCCCATGCCTTCCACACGTATGCCCCTCCGAACAGGCCCTCATAAATGGGATGCTCACGGTAACCGTGAAAGCCTACGGCACGCCCGAAGCCGTGGTCGCTGGCATCCTGATATTCCACTTCCACCGGTTGCGGCTCTATTTCCCAAAGATTCAGCAACCTTACGGCTTCCATGGAAAGCATGAGGCTGCCACCGCCCTTGACGAATGGCACCAGGCAGGCCTTCAGCCTTTTCTCCGTATCGTCTGTTTCGCTGCTGTCCGGGCGGTGATAGACCACAGTCTCGACTTTCTCGAGCCTTTCAGGGGTCAATTCTTCAATGGGCACTACCGCCACTTGTTTTCCTGCCTTGCGGATGATTTGTAACAAAGAGTCGGTTTCAGCCTGTTCCGTATAGTCGGACGACAGAACCAATACCCTGCCGGGCCGGCCGCAACTTTCACAAAAAAGGCTGGTGAGTACTGCAACTATCAATAGCCGGACGGATTTCCGGTGGACGGAGCGAACAAATGATGATATGTAGTTCGGTTTCATAACTCTTGCCTGATAATTATTCTATAACGACTTCCAATATGCCTACGGCCGAGTCCGGTTTCGGCTTTATGTGGAGGCGCAGGGCATCGGCTTTGATGGCTTCCGCAGGATGTACCATGTTGAACTGGTCGGGCAGGATGCCATAGTGGTCGGTAGAATATAGTCTGAACTTGTTCCACTGCCCGTTGGCTTGATATTCCATATCCCAGGAGGCAGGCACTTGCACCCCTCCCTGGTCGTCGTACCAATATACGGACACGCTCTCAACGTCCGATTCTTTCTTCAATTTAATCTCCACTTGTTGTGCTGTACCTTTTTGGGGCCAACTGGTCCAACGGATGATACTGTTGTCGGATGAACTTTTCGGGAACTGCCCGTCGGCAATGGCATAGACGTCATCGCTCCCGTTGGTATGTGTGGCACTGACATCTGCTATGTTGTCTACCGTGCGAATCATTTCCTTGGCCGCAGTTTCCGCATGGCGGGCAAACCATACATTCATGGTGACATTATCCCCACGGTTGTTCCAGGCATAATAGGGAATCAGTGTAAGTGTGGCAGGGAGCTCGGTTTCGCCTTCTATGGCCGAAGCATTCAGCGAGATACGGGGAATTCCCTTGAGAATACCGTCGGCGAATGCCTCTATACGGCCCTCTTTACCGATTTGGCTGATGATGTAGTTGGATGCGGGATGTTCGTTGTCGGGCTGTTCGGCGCAATATACCAAGGGGCCGCGCGTGATGCAGATTCGGTCGCGGTCTGCTTCTACACGTTCGTCTGCACTTGAGTATCGTATGGGCATGGGCAGTTGTAACACTACCTTGTCACCCTTATTCCATTTACGCTTCACCGGCACATATCCGTCTATGGATTTTGTTTTGGCTTGTTTCCCGTTTATATATAAGGATGCGTCGGTCGAGATGTTATCAGCATAGCTGTAAAGCTCTCCCGGAACAAAACGGTCTGTGCTCCATGTAGGGATGCGTAGCCATAGTGTAAATTCGGTTCCGTCATTTTCCGGCTCTATCTCCATTTCGATGGTTCCGTCAAAAGGATAATCTGTCTGCTGTTTCAGTTTGATTCGACCGGTTTTCAAAGGAACCTCGGCAGAACTGCTGGCGTAAAGGGCACAATAGATATCATTGTCGGCATGTGAATAAATCATACCGGGAACCTGAGGTATCAGGCGTGCCATATTCGAGGGGCAACATGCGGTTCCGAACCATGGAGAACGTCCGGCCCTGCCGTGGTTGAAGGCTTTTTTCCCGTCAGCCTCCAGCACGTTGACATAGAAGAAACGGTTGCCTTGGATATTTACGCCTGCCAACACATTATTGTATAAGGCCACTTCGGCAACATCTACGTATTTGGCATCTCCGGAGGCAAGGAACATGCGATAATTGAAGAATACGTTGCCTACGGCTGCACATGTCTCGTCGTATGTATTTTTGTTGGGCAGTACATATTCCGGTCCGAATCCTTCGATACCGGGTACTGCGCCCAGCCCCCCGTTGATGTGCATCTTTTTGTCTACAATGTCATGCCAGATACTTTCCAGTGCCGGTATGAGGGTAGTGTCTCCTTTGGTTGCAACAATGTCTGCCATGCCGGAGTAAAGGTACATGGCCCGTACGGAGTGCCCTTCTGCACTGCGTTGTTCGCGTGCCGGCAGATGTTGTTGGCTGTAGCTTGCAGACATGATTCCGCTTCCGTCCGGTTTGTAGGTCACTCCACGTATGTCAATAAACTTTTTTGCCATCTCCAGATAAAGGGGATTTTCTGTAACCTGATACAATTTGACTAGAGCCAGTTCTATCTCCTCATGACCGGGGGCTTGGTTCATAGGGTTACCGTCATTGTAATTGGGGTCTCCTTCAAAAAACACTCTGTTGATGTGTTGCGCGCTTTTTTCCGCTACATCCAGCCATTTCCGTTTTCCTGTTGCACGATAGTATGCAACGGCACCTTCATACATGTGTCCCATGTTATAAAGCTCGTGACTGTGTATCACGAAAGAGTATGGCTTGTCACCTGCTCCCCAACCAAGCTTGCGCATGGAGGGAGATACGGTGAACAATTCGTATAAATAACCGTCCGGACACTGGGCATCGGCAATGATGTCAATAATCTCATCCATCTGCTTTTCCAGTTCGGCATCTTTCTCTATCTTGAGCAGATAGGCGGCTCCCTCCATGACTTTAAACAGGTCGGATGCTACATAGCGCGGCAGGTTAAGCAGATTTTCCTCTTTTCCGCTCTTGAGATAAGCGGCAGTCCGGCGTAGGTTTTCCACAACAGGCTGTGTCTTCTCTAACGAGAAGGGTACCAAAGTATGCTTTTGGGTTCTCAAACGAGGGAGCCAGAACTGATCTTGCAGGGTTACCTCCTCGAATGAGACGGGGGTGAGCGGCTGTGGCTCTTTTTTTATGGTGCTGTTCTGGCATGATGGCAATACCAGCATTGACAGAATACATCCTGAGATGAGATTACGTATTTTCATGATTTCAAAGTATTTGTTCGTTATTATTTTCTTGTAACGGGGAATTCTGTAATGCGCAAGGTGGTGCAACCGTAGGGGACAAGCACAATGTCTTCAAGCGGTGAGGTCTCTACTTGGTATTGGGTGCTGTAGGGCAATGGGCCCGCGGAACCGTTGTACATCTGCCATTCCTTCATCCGTTTTCCTTGGGTGTGGATTTCTATAGGTGCATTTTCCAAGTTCCAAGGATAACCTTGTACGTTTTTCTTGACAACCTTGAACGCTTCCGTTAGTTTTTCGGCTTTTAGCGCCTCTTCGGGTAAGCAGTAATTCCACGCCATAGTCGGGTACACTTCATAGTACCAGTCGCCGTAGTGTTTGCCAAACTTCCGGTCATCCTGCACCTTTTTCCAGCTTTCACCTATTTTGAGTGCATATACCAATGGTCCCCGTTCTATAACGGCAGAACGTTCATACCAGCGAGAAACCTTGATGTCCATCGGCATTTCCAGTTCTACAACATCATTGGATGTCCATTCCCGATAGACTTTGATGATAGAGCCGGCGGCGGCTTTTCCCCATTTCCGGTCGTTTACTTTTACAACGGCTTCCTTGCACCAGTGCGGGACGCGCAAGTGCAGTGGGAAGGCCACTTTTTTCGTTTTCCGGTCTAATATGGACAGTTTGAAACGGATATTTCCTTCAAAAGGATAGCTTGTATTTTCCGTTATCTGTACATTGGTTCCATTCCCTACTTTGGCCGTTACGCTGGATGGTGAGTAGAATAGGGCAGCCAGTCCTCGGTCTTCAGTGGCAAACCACAGGTTGCGCGTGAACTTCGGCCAGCCTTGATGCAGGTTCGAGGTGCAGCAAGGATATCCTGTCAGCAGCCCGAACAGTTGGTCGGTACCGTTATAGCAGGTTACGAAGTTACGGTCTTGGCGTGATATCTGTACTTGGTTCAATTGTTGATAATACTGCCTGGCATCGAAATTGTCGGTAATCTGTGTGGGCAGTGCATTGAATGTGATTCGTTCCAGCCAGTCGGCCCAATCCGTGCGTCCGGTAATCTCGACCATTTTTTCCAAGGAAAACATCATCTCGACAGTGGTACATAACTCCGAGCCTTGAGTGGGATTCCCCGTATGTAACAGCTCGTCTCCACCATAAAGCCCGATAGGCCATCCATGGGTTCTCATCAAGTCTTTGTAGCCCATGTCGATGGCATCCATGTGAGAACGGTCTTTGGTTGCCTGATAGCGGATGACAGGTTGCTTGATGCCCTGCGCCAGATTCACGCAGTGCACGCTGAACAAGCTGTTCATCATGTCTCTTTTGAGGAATTCGCCCGTCCAATCGGCAGTTTGCTCGGTGACCAAGTCGCCAAGTTCCAGCAAGAATTTCTCACCGGTAATATTGTATAACCAATATATGACCAACAGGTTGTCTCCGCCACGCATCTTCCCCCAATATGTCCAATGGTTCAGTGGTGTGATATTCAGCTGTTTTAACTGGTATTTAAAGTAACGGGTCATGAATGGAATCACACGTTCGTCCCCGGTGGCATCATAATACTGTTTCAAGAATTTCAGAACCACCATCTTAGGCCACCAGTCTTTGGCATTGTTACGTTGCAATCCTGCTTCAGGTTCTCTGTCTGTATCCGGACCGAAATAGCCATCGGCTTGCTGGCTTTGCAGCGCCCATTCAATCCAAGGCTGTACTTTCATCTTCAGCTTGGTGTCGTCCATGATGTAGGCTAGTGGCAACAACCCGTCAATCCAGTATGGCCCGCGTTCCCATACGTCACCGTCGCCGCCTAGCCATCCGTTACGTGCTCCCATCACTTTCTCGTATAATTCATCCAGATGTCCGGTCATGCCGTCGCACATGCGTTGCATTTGCTCTTTCAGCCATCCTTCCGGACGAACGGCTCCTAAAGGAAGTTCCATATAGTTTTTCTTCAATAATGGGGCACGGTTATTCAGATAGAGGTCGTTTTCTATATTTTGCGCTTTTGCGGTAGTCATAAATAGTAGTACAAAAACTGTGATAAAAAAAGATTTTTTCAGCATATTGTTTTTCTTAAAGAGAATAATTTTGATAGAATGTATATAGGGCATACTTATGAAAGTATGCCCTCATGTAGATTGAAATTTTTATTCCAATGTCACCCAATGATAAGTAGTCCCACTGTTCATTAACAAGTAACGGGTGGTGGCAACTGCGGTGGTGTTTCCTTTGGTAACTTTCAGATAGTAATTGCCTTTCAACTGTTCTGCGCCTTGATGGGATTTGTCAAATTCTTCCAGTGTAAAAAGCGCTTCCCCTTTTCCGTTGGTTTGCTTGGTCAGATATACATTGGAACCGTTGTCTCTGTCGGCTTCCGTCTTATATATTTCTACCGTGGCGCCGCTGATGGGTTCGGTATGGTTCTCGTCGGCTACGGCCACTACACAGAGCCCCCATGGAATATTTCCTTGAAACTCTTCCCAAACGCCGCTTCTGTCACAAGAAATGGGCAATAATGCCAGAAGTACTGCAAATGTTTTATAGATATACGTTTTCATTGTTCTTAGAATTTATATTTTGAATTGGCGTCTTTCTCACCGCCGAATGTATAACTCTCTAAATCATAAGTCTTCAACTCATAGCAAGGAACCGGCAACTGCCTGAAAGAGCGGGTTGTGAGTTGGTATTCATCGACCGGGGTCCTTCTTCTGTCATAGAAGGAGGTTGCAGGGTAGGGGAAGCCACATTCTATGAATCTCTCATAATAGAGGGCTTTTATTATCTCTTCTGCAGCAGAGGCCGGTGTGATGTCCTTCAAATGGCCTCGTCCTTCCCGTGTCACGTTAATCAAGGTAACGGCTTCGTTCGTCTTGCCCGTGTTCAGCAAGGCTTCGGCATAGATGAGGTCTGATTCCACCTTTGTGAAAAGGAATTCATCTCCGTTACCGTCAGTTGCATAGTCATTGAAACGGTTCAGGGAATAAGGGCTGTAATTGGTATATCCCGTAAAACTTGTACCTGAAGGGGACTTGTGTTCCGGTGTATAGATAAAGTCCGTCAATAGGCGGTGGTCAGGGCTTTTGAGTTCCGGCAGAGTTGCTGTGCTGCCAAAGTCTCTGGGAAGTGGCCATTTGGCATTTGCGTCATTAGGACACATCATTTTTAGGATGCGCATGCCGATTCTGACCCATCCGCCTGTAGGAGCTGCGTTTTGTACCAATGTCCATTGTTCGTAGTCGTTGTTGGGCAAAGTTGCTATGATGTCTTCTGCAAGTCCGTTCTTTGCATAACCCAATACCTTGTTCCAATCTACGGTAGCCGCTTCCTCTTTGTTACGTGGAAAATAAGCAAGACAACGGGCTGCCATGAAGTTGGCCAACTGCTTTAGCTTGCCTCCGGTTGCCATTGTGTTGTTCGGGAACATTCCGCTCAAATTAGCGAAGTCGCCTTTTTCTTCGCAGATGCTTATGCACTTGTCCAGATAATCCAAAGCTGCGGATTGTACGCTGCTAGCCGGTACCAGACTTTCGCCGGTGATAGAGATTACATCTGTGGTTTCGGTAATCAGGAAGCACTGGTCAAACAGCAGGGCCATTTCCGTATAGCATGTACCCATCAGGAAATAGGTGTTTGCCAATATCTTGTAGGTGGCATCCTGCCCGCCTTCCGTATAAACTACCCCGTTGTCAATGGCTGCCAGTATGTTCTTTAGGGTGTTAATCATGCCGTAGAAATCATACCATATAGCTTTGGGAAAAGTAGAATCCTCGTTCGAATTGTCTATTTCGGGTTTATCAAAACCATCATAGTACGACCAGGTTTTCAGGTTAAAGTTGCCCGCTCCCGGGGCGTATTGGTCGGATACGGTTCCCAGAGGCCAGATGGCTTCGTTGCCCCATCCTAGCAAGGCGCTCCAGTAGGAACTGCATACTCCGGACAGCAGTGAAGGATATTGGTTTGCGTCACTCATCACCGTATTGATGTCCGGTGAATATTCGTTCTTTATGTCCATTCCCGAGAAGTAGCTGTCGCAGGAAGTAAAGAACACTGCCAATAATGACAATAGATATACTTTCGTTTTCATGATATATACTTATTTTTTATTAGAAGTCAATGGATATGGTTCCTGTTACGGTTCTTATGTCTGATGGGTATTTGGGAGTCTCGATTCCGTTCAGCACACCGCCTTCAATGGTACGGGTTTCGGGGTCCGGTCCGGAGAAGTTTGTGAGGGTAAACAGGTTACGCCCGATAACTCCTACCTTTACTCCTTTGAGGAAATCGAGTCCTATGCTTGCCAGTTGATTCCTTGTAAAACGATAGTTGAGTGCCATCTCCCTCATCTTCAGGAATGTGGCTTCTTCCATGAAAGATTCGGTAGGATGCTGGTTCGTATAGTTATACGACTTACGCTGTACCCATGGTTTTTCAGACTGGTCCCAAAGCTTGGCGTTGCGACCTGCAAAACTCATATACATCTTCGTATTGTTGAACAGGAGGCCTCCTTGTTGCCATGACATGGTGAAATAGAATGTCAGGTTTTTCCAAGTGAGTGTATTGGTCATATTCATGTTGAAGTCAGGGTTCATGTTCCCCAGATAGACCTTCTTGTTGTTACCTTTTTCGTCCAATACATACATGTGGGCTTCTTCAGTCGTACCTACTCTGTCTTTGCGTACTACATAGCCGTAATTGTTGATTGTGAATACGTCTTCTGCCGTTTGTCCGGGTTTGATGTCCTTGTGGGTTCTTACCTCGTCAAGTGAAGTGGCAAATTTCGTTCCGAAGAGTTTTCCGTAGGTTTCGTTGGAGTTGATGTACAAGTTACCTGAAGTGAAGTTCGGCCTGCCTAATTCACCTACTTTCTGATGCATTTTGTCCCATGTCAAGGTCACATCCCAAGACATGTTTTTCTTCTGGATGAGGTTGGCGTTCAAGGTAGCCTCATAGCTTTGCACGAAGAACTCTCCAAGATTGATGTTCTGGTAAGCGAATCCTGTGATGCCCGATACCGCCATCACGTAGGGAAGGTCTGTATTGCGTTTATGCGAATAGGTCAATGCCAAATCGAAACGTTTCATGAACCGGACGTCAAGTCCCACTTCGAGCTCTTGCGACAAAGCGGCCTTCAGTTTGGTGTTTCCCATTTGCGAGGCTCCATACAGTGAACCTGCGTTCATGTTGTAAGTCTCGTATTTGGCGCCATAGGCGGGAAGGATACCTGCGGTACCGTATGAGATTCTGGGTTTCAGTATGTCTATGTGGGGGATAGCGAAAGTCTTGGCAATGTTCCATGCACCCGAGATGCGGTAGTAGGTGTTCCACATGTTGTCGTCACCAATGACGGATGCTCCGTCTCTGCGGACCAAGGCATCAATCATATAAGTGTCTTTATAGTCCCCTTGGAATACGGCAGTGTAACTGTTGGAAACGATCCGGCGCCCGTAGGAGTTTATATCCAATGTGGTGGGGTCGGCCAATTCAAGGGATATATTGTCCATGCCCGATACGGCCAGTCTTGAACCTCCGCCATACACTGATTCATACTTGTCGTCTTCGTACAGATATTGCAGCTTCAAGGAAGTATTGAAGTCGTTGAATTTCTTTGTAAACAATGCTCCTGCTTCGAGGTTGTGCTTGAAGTCGTTCGATGAGCTGGTGGAGATGGAGCCCAGTTCCCGGTCTGTCCCATCAGGAGATGATACTTTCAGGTTACCTTTAGGCTTCAGGCTATAGCTTTGGGAATGGCTGAAGTCAATGCTGTAGTTGGCATTCAGGCTGAGCCATTCAAAGGGCTGATAGCGCAGGGCGTATGCCCCTAAGAATCTGTTTGAATTACTTTCGGCACGTGAATTGGCAAAAGTGTACAGAGGATTGGCATTGTTGCGGGTTGACACAACGTTCGGATTGATTTTGTATGGCGTGCCGTCTATGTTGTCGGCAGTGAAGTCGGCGTTAGGATCGGCATAGAAAATGTCATCGAAACTGATGTTACGGTTGTCGCTGTGAGAGCGTACGTACATGTTGGATGTGGACAGCATGAGTTTGTCCGAAAGCTTGGCATCCATGTTTGCACGGAAACTGGTGCGGTTCACTCCTTTCAGCAATCTCACGATACCGGGATTCTTGGTGTTCTGAATGGAGGCGTAATAATTGATATCGCCACTCTTTGAACGTCCTGTAAGGCCGAATGTATTGGATGAGAAGAGGCGGGGCACGAAGAAGTCGTCATAGGCATCGTGGGACATATCGTATTTGTTGTCCCAAATTCCATCGTTCTCAATAGCAGAGGTGATGTTGCCGTTGTCGTCCACTACATGTCCGTGGGCAGTTGTCCTTTCGGGAACGAAACCAATCCAGCTTGTGCCTACTTCAGACTTGAAAGTTACGTCCACTTGGCCGTTTTCCAGACTGCTGCCGCGTTTGGTAGTGATTGATACGACGCCGGCAGCCGCTTTTGCTCCGTAGAATGATGCGGCAGCTGCACCTTTGATGACTTCGATGTTCTCAACATCTTCCATGTTGATGTCTTTAAGTGAGCCCGCGGTTACGATGCCGTCTACTATAATCAACGGTTGGTCTGTGCTGGCGAATGAGATGGCGCCACGCAATTGGATGATGGGCTCGTCATTTGGATTACCTGTAGTGGGCAATACCTTGATACCTGGCATCTTTCCGGACAAAGTGGTGGCAACTGAGGTTCCGGTTACTTCTTTAAGTGCCGTTTTTTGTACTTTCTCAACGCTGAAGGATAATTTTTCTCGTGAGGTGCCTCGAGCCACTCCGGTTACAATTACTTCCGAAAGCAACTCGTTGTTCTCCATCAAAGTCACTTTCAGATTCTGCTTGGCTTTCACCTCTTGCGTGGTATAGCCGATGTAAGTGATTACTAAATTGGAACCGGCAGGAACGGTCAGCCTGAATTTACCGTTTTCATCAGTGATGGTACCGTTTGTGGTTCCTTTTACCATAATATTGACCCCTGGCAGAGGTACTCCATTATTGTCCTCGACTGTACCAGATACCGGTATGGACTTCTGTTGCTGGATACTTGTAACAGAAAGTTCATCAGTATTGGCGAATGCTGTTATTGCAACGGGATATAATCCTATTGTCATCAACAGGAATGTTTTACATAGCCAATAGTTTCTTTTCATGCTATTAGTTGTTAGGTTGAACAAATATTAATTGATTTTTATGGAAGCAAAAATAAGTAATTCACTGTGGTCGTGTTGATGAATTCGTATCAAAAAAAGGGAAAATCATATCAAAGAGGAAAAAAGTGAATATTGTATCAATGAAATAGGAATATCGTCTCATTTCGGCTTTCAGGATATCCTCTGTCCGAATTTCATTATGAATATATATTTTAAGTTTCGCAAGTTTCTCATATTATTGACAAACAGTAGTATCTCATCTCTCCTCCTCCCGGGAGGAGGGGAATTGGGATAGTCTTGATAACGCAAAGGCAACTTGCGAAACTTCAGTATATATTATTTGCTGCGTTCAAAATCCTTGGGCAATACACCGAACTGCTTATAGAAGCATTTGGAAAAATAGGATGAAGAATTAAAGCCTACAATGAATGCTATCTCATTGATACGATATTCTTTGTTTCTTAACAGTTCTGCCGCTTTTTTAAGGCGAATCAAACGAATGAAATCATTGGGAGTCAATTCGGAAATACTCTTTACTTTACGATATAATGTGGCACGGCTCATATTCATCATTAAGGCCAAGGCGTCTACATCCAGGTTCACTTCATTCAGATGGGCGTGGATGGTTTCCACCAGTTTGTTAAGGAAGTCCTCGTCGGCTTTGGAGTGGGCTATGACTTCTATCGTCGATTCGGGGGAGTACTTGTACGATTCACGTATCTTCTTTCTGTTTTCAAGCAGATTTTCAATGCGTGCTTTCAGGTAATCTATGGAATATGGTTTGGTTATGTATTCATCGGCACCGATTTTCAACCCGTCCAGTTGTGTCTGTAAGTCTGTTCTCGCCGTCAGCAAGATGATGGGTATGTGGCTATAGCGAAGATTTTCCTTTATTTCTTTACACAAAGCCATTCCATCCATTACGGGCATCATTACATCACTTATTATCAGGTCTATGTTCTGTTCTCCTAATATTCGTAATGCATCCACTCCATTGCCGGCTTTTAGTACCAGATAATTTTCTTTGAGTTGATTGCTCATAAAATCTTGGAATTCTTGATTGTCTTCTACGAAAAGCACCACGTTTTTATGCTCTGAATTAGGTAAAGCAATCGTATCCACCGGTTTCCCTTGCTCTTCTTTCACAGTTTCTTTGTTATCTTCTTTTAGAGTAATGGATATTTCTTGTCGGATAGGCAAGATAATGACGAAAGCTACATTGCTGTTATTGATATCTACGAATATCTGTCCCTTGTGAGCCTCAATCAGCGTGCGGGTTAGTGGCAGACCGATACCGGTGCCCATGCTGTTTTCATCCAATTTCACAAACGGCTCAAAGATACGTTCTGTTTGTTCCGGTGGGATATGGTCACCGTCGTTTATTATTGTTAAGTTGAAATTGTCTGTGCCACTTTCCAGACAAACCTTTATAAAGGAAGCGGCATGTTTCAAAGCATTACTGAAGAGGTTGCTCAGTATCTTGGTCAACATCTCTGCATCTATATCGACCATCAGCCTTTCGATGGATATATATTCTTGAAAAACAATATTCTGCAACTTTGCAGCCGGAGTAAATCGCCCGATGGTATCTCGGATAATGGCGACCACATCCGTATGTGTAAAATTCAATTGCAAATCCTTGGCTTCGGCTTTACGGAAATCCAACAGTTCATTGACCAGTTTCAACAGCCGATTGGTATTTCTTTGAATAATAGACAGGTTCTCATAACATGAATCCGATACCTTTACTTCTTTTATTACTTCTTCCAGTGGAGCTTTTATCAAGCTGAGTGGGGTTCTTATTTCATGGGTTATATTGGTGAAGAAGTTAATCTTGGCATTGTATAATTCTTTCTCTTTCTTGCGTTGCAGCAGTTCTATGGCTTTGGCACTGCGTCTTTGCAGCCGTGTGATATAGCTCCTTATTGCGTAGAATACAATCAGCACAATGAGGATGGCATAGGCGATATAGGCCCATACCGTCAAGTAAAACGGCGGAAGGATACGAATCTTCATGCATGCAACGGTCTCATTCGATGTACTGTTGCTGTTGGTTGCTTTCACACAGAATGTATATTCCCCGGAAGGAAGATTGGAATAGGTGGCTTGATGTGCTTGGCTCACATAAATCCATTCTTGATCCCATCCTTCCAGTCTATAGGCATATTGCATTTCTTGTGGAGAAGCATAGTTCAATGCGGTGAAACCAATGCTGAAAATAGATTGGTCATGAGGCAGTGTAATGGATTGGGTGTAAGCAATGGAGCATTCCAGCAAAGCATTCTCCCCCCCCACAGGAACTTCTACATTGTCTACCTGGAAACTGTTGAAAACCACATTGGGAGGCATCAAGGAAGACTCCAATTTGTCTGCCTCAAAAACAATGAATCCTTTTACTCCTCCAAAATACATCTTGCCAGATTGGCTTACGAAACCGGACTTATAGTTGAACTGATCTCCCAATAAGCCATCCGCATGAGTATAGGTCTTTACTTTGCCCGTCGGCAACTCTAACCGGAATAACCCTTTGTTTGTACTTCCCCAGATATATCCGTTGGCATCTTCTTGCAATTGGTAAATGACATTATTGGGCAATCCTTCATTCATGGAGAAATGATTGGTGAAAGAACGGGACTGTTTGTCGTAACGAATCATACCTGCTCCTTCTGTCCCAATCCATAAGTGATGTCTTTGGTCTTCCAAAAGGCAAATTGCCATTTTTCCACGAGTCGCATCTGTCTTTACTACTGTTGGATAGTGCTCCCATTTGTCTTGTTTCCTGTCGTAAGAGAACAGCCCTTGTCCTAAAGTCGCAAACCACAGGACACCATCGAAATCTTCCAGAATATCGTTTACTTGTGAAAATATATTATCTTCACAGACACGTACGAAATTGTCTGTTTCGGGTGCATAACGGTGTAACCCCGTCATTGTCCCGACCCAGATGATACCGGTATAATCCTTATAAATAGAATAGATATTGTCGTCACTCAAGGTCTTTTCCGATAAAGCGCTCTGGTAATTCTTTATTCTCTTGTCCTTCAAGTTCAGCACAAACAAACCTTCGGAGAAAGAGCCTATCCAAAGATTATCCTTATCACATAGAAGGGCATGTATGTTGTCGGCGGAGAGATATCCTTGTGTAAAGGTCCTGTTGAGCGGGTTAAAGCAGTTCAGGCCTCCGTCTTCAGTGCCAATCCAGACGTTCCCTTTCTCGTCTTCGCAGAATTCGCTGATACTTTTACCGCTGATAGAATGACTGCCGGTAATAGGATAATATTTCTCGAACCTGGCATAAGACTCTGCAAAATAATTCACTCCGCCAAAGAAGGTTCCTAACCACATTCCTCCTTCCTTGTCCTGATAGATGAAATGAATGGCATTGTCGGAAAGTGAGTAGGAATCATTGAATATATGTTGGAAATGCTCCACACAGCCGGTCTGGGTGGAATAAATGTATAGGCCGTTTTCTGTACCTATCCATAAATGGGCGTTTTTATCTATGCACACATACCGTACGAACAGAGGCTTTCCATTTTCATCTTTAGCCAGTAATTCGGTGAATTCCTTGTTGCGCAGATTAAGCTTTAATAAGCCGTGGCTTACGGTGCTTACAAGTAATGTTTCGGAATCAAGTATACATAGATGGTTGACGTCGTTTCCTGAAGTGTTTTTGTCCATGTCACTAATCAGGATTTGAGATGTTTCTCCAGTCGAGATGTTTAATTTTAAGATTCCTTGCTGGTAAGTGGCAATCCAGAGATTGCCATCCATGTCGAAACAGAAACTACGTATTCCTTGTCCTTTCTCCAGGTAGTGGTTTAATGGATAAAACCGTATTTCTTTTTGAGGGGTTACGCAAAAAATACCTTTTTCTGATCCTCCTAACCACATGTTCCCTTCTTTATCACGTACTATGGCACGTACGGTACCGGTAATAGACAGGCCCTTCTCTGTTTTCATTGACAAGTTGGTACAACTGTCAAAGACGGGATTATACAGAAATACCCCCATGTCCGTACCTATCCACAATATTCCATCTGTGTCTTCGGCTAAAGAGAAGATGGCATCACTTTTCAGGCCTTTTTCATCAGAAATATTTCTTTTGTATACTTTGAAAGAGTTGCCGTCATAACGGTTCAATCCATTTTGTGTACCAAACCACATGAAACCTTGGCGGTCCTGCAAAATGGCATATACCATGTTTTGAGATAAACCGTCTTCAACTCCTAAACTTCTAAAATAAAAATTGGAGTGTTGGGATGCATTGGCAGGGAGCAAAAGCAATAATGTCGTCAATAAGAACAGGAGTGGGCGGAACTTATTCATGTTTTTATCATATTATTAACGTGAGTCGAAATAAAATTAGAAAATAGAAGTTGTCCATCATTGACAAAATTTACGTCAATGGCGGGCTTCTTTTCAAAACAACAGTATGCTGCGATAGCCGACAAAGAGTTGGCTATAAGGTTACTGAATGAACGGTGTCTGGAATGTTCGCTCTGCGCAATGTTCTTCAGTTCGTCATTGACCGTTTCAATCAAGGTCCTTTTTCTTAGCAAAATCTTGTCGGCAATACTCATCAGTGAATTCTTCATATTATTTTTAACTTTAGTGACAAGCTGTATACCATCAAGGAAAAGGTTCCCAAACAGAGCCTGACCAATATATCCTTTGTCTGCATATAGTTTTCCTTTGATGTTCTCCAGAAACTTACCCTGCTTCAACGGTTCCCGGTCATCCACGTTTCCAGGCGTGAACATAAAATTGAGAACCTCACCCTTGTCATTGATTATCAGATGCAGCTTGAATCCGAAGAACCATCCCATTGAACATTTTCCACGTTCGGCAAGTTCCTCAAATGTCTTATGAATAAGGATTCTTTGGTTACGACAAACACGTAAAGGAGTGGAGTCAACAAAACTGATACCGGTACAGTTTCCCAACAGTACTTTTTTGATGAAGATGGTCATGGGAAGCAATACTTCCTTCTCCAGTTCCACAAAACGGTTATAGGAAACCTGACGCGGAAAAAGGTGTTTCAGATGTCTACAGACATATTCCTTATAGTAATGCTTGAAACAGCGGAAACCACCGGAGTGAAACAGGATAAGAATAACCATAATCTCAGCATCACTCATACGGTTGGGCTTGTTACGATGCCTGGTCTTCTTATCCTTAATCATATATTTTTCCTGTTGCAATCTAAATTCCTTGCAAAAATCATCGGCCATACAATAAATCTCCGTAACTTTAGACTTTGGAAACATAGCGGTAATCGTTTAAATGTTATATTCAGCACTATAAATTTAATACTTTTATCGCTATGTTTCTAATTATCAGAAAAATATATTTATTCTTATTTCGAACTCACGTTAGATTAGCAAAAGATATTATACCGTCTGGTACGAATATATTAAGGGCAGTTCTGATCTCCTCAGCGAAACTTTGGCATAATAATGCTTCATTACTCCTAGATACAAATAGATAGACAGTAGGAGTATTATTACAACTCTTTCTAATAAGGCTAGTCTTGCCTATCCTACGTCTACCTGTAAGGACTGTAAACATGGAATGTTCATTAAAAGACAATTCTCTTACTTTATTTAGAGCCTCAAGTTCTTTTTCTCTATTGTAAAACTTCATTTCTTTTGTTTTTATCAATTAATCAGCCTTGCCATTAAAACTTACAGCCGTAAATATTACGGCTGTAAGCTTATGAAACAATACAAAAGTACTACAAATATTTCATAATCCCAACTTTATAATTTTATTATAGGAGAATACTTAGATGTGTCTATTTCAATACACGTATCCACATCATCTATGTGTTATAACTTGTTAAAGGAAACACATTACTTTTGCTGTTGTAGTAGTTCTCTATTTATCATTTTTTTATAAGTGGTCCCGGCTTCTGTCAGGGCTTTTTTTTATGTTTGAAGGTTAGGTATCATAGTGCATTTATAAAATACCTTTGTATTTTTTCAAGGCGTTGCTCTTCATTTTGTTCTCCTCCTTGGTCAGAGCGAACCCCATATACTTGCAGGTGTGGTCGTTGCGCAGAATGCATATACACATACGCCTATAGGTGGGAATATCCCGGAACTCCTCTATGTCGATGTCGTCCAGGTAGTCCATCCGTACCGGCTTCTTGTCTGTCCTATAGTTGGTGCTGTCACCCACCTGGATGGGGATGTTGCGGTCTTTCAGCTTCTGTATGACTTCCTCACTGAGCACTCCACCCTTTTCCTTCCAGAATTTGATACTGGTTTCCAGCTTGGCCTGGTATCTTTTCCGGGTGTGTTCCGGCAGGGTCGAGAGCAGGAATTCCATGAATGACTTCCAGGTATATCCATCCGGCAGACGTATCTCTCTCCTTCCTGCAGCACGGGTATTGCCGTAAAGTCCGGTAAAGCCGACTCCGTTTACACGTCCTATCATCCGTCCCCAAGTGTTGGGGTCAATGACTTTATACAAGGCAAGGCTCTCGATGGCCTCACTGATGAACGGACTTGCCACCCGTTGCCGGTCAAGGCTTACCCCGGCTTGATAGTAGAGGTCGTATAGTTTATTGTAATCCCATCGGAACTTGCCGTTGGCAATCCATATATCCTCCGTTTTCCAGTCATAGAGGGGATAGAGGTTGTATATCTCATCATCTATCCGGGTGCTTCATTCATATCCTTTATAACACTCTTTGTTTTTTCCATATATAGCCCGCCAGCGATTATAGCTTTCCTGGGTACGTATGCCCACCAGACAGCAGGTACGTTGTGCAGCTTTCCGTTGATGGAGCCAACGGGAAAACTCTGTCTGAAATTCATAGTCCCACATCCTGCGGTTATAGAAAGGGAAATCGTTTACAGTCATTGCGTCCTCCGGCATCTCTCTGACCCACGTTTCCTTTTTCGCTTCGTCCCAGGGACGCCAGTAGTTCTGGTACATGGAGGTGCAGGTCGTCACACGGAACGGCACGCAGACGTGGTACACGTCCAGCATATCCTTGTTTGCCTCCAATACCCGGTCTACATAGTCAATGGTCATGTGGTACTGTATCTCATAGTCCATATGGAACACTCCAATTCTTCGTTGCAGCCGGTTCCTATGCATATAGTCCAGACATAAATTCAGCAACACTCCACTATCCTTTCCACCTGAAAAGGAAATGTATATATTGTCGAACTCTTTAAAAATCACTTTCAGTCTTTCTTGGATTAGTTCATACACATTCTTTAATTCCATAACATCTATAAATACTTTATAACCGACAACAAAGTTAATACAAATCGTCAATAAATCTAACAGAACTCTAACAGCCAAATTCACCGCTACTGTACCATCTTCTCCCATCTTAACTGTCAGCATTGTTGATGAGAACTTGGATGAACGTGGAGGTTCGTTAGGTGAACTGGATTATGGCGAAGTGGAAGAAAGGGTTTCAGGGGGATATCTTGTTAGAACATACAAGATATATGAGGATGAGTATGGTTATCTCCCGGAAAGGATA
Source organism: Bacteroides sp. L10-4 (assembly GCF_013373675.1). Lineage (NCBI taxonomy): Bacteria > Pseudomonadati > Bacteroidota > Bacteroidia > Bacteroidales > Bacteroidaceae > Bacteroides > Bacteroides sp. L10-4. Next base: position 605 of record NZ_JABXJH010000008.1, on the reverse strand, counting down.
TACGCAACATCAACAGGAAACGGGGAGTTTATCGGTTGGTACCAAAATGGTAAATTATTCAGCAGCAGTCCGATACTTATTGACCAAGACATAGACTACCTTCGTGGAACACATATATGTGCAGCGTTTAGTGGGCAAGCAAACCCTGATGGTGCTCCCTCACAAGTTACCATCAAATTGTATTCCAGTGCCGGTGGCGTTTCCGGAGGGAAAGGGAAAGTAGGATTCAGTGCAGGCAGTCTTTCATATTCTACACAAACGAAGACTGTAAAATATGGTGAAGAGATAACTATTTATGCTGAAGGAGATGAAATCGTAGGTGATTATAGTGTAACCCATTATTATTGTACCGGATTCTATCTGGATTCCGGAGTGGCAATAAAGATCTTCTCTGACACTAATCGTCTGCATAGTTATACTTTTACAGCAACGAGGAATATGGATATATCAGCAGATTGGAGAAAATATGATTATTAAATAGGGTGTTCAGTTCTATGTTCCAAAATTAACTCGCATTATTGAGTGTTCTGGAACGCAGAGCCACCCGATTCGGAGATAGATTCTCCTTGGCCCAGAGATCTATGTCCTTAAGTTTAACATTGGCC
>NZ_JABXJH010000079.1:0-13268 GCF_013373675.1 Bacteroides sp. L10-4 | reverse complement strand
AATTTTTCCGGAAGTTTTTTTTTCTTTTTTCTTTTCCAAGACCCAAGCTCCGAAAGGAACCTATGGCAAAGAGAAGAAAAATGATAGATTATAGCTCCGTTTTGCTGTCAGAATGTCAAACTATCGCCGCCCTCGTTCCCGAAAGCGGATGCAAAAGTAGAGCTTTTAAGGACATCTGCAAAATATATACAAGCTTTTTTTGAGGATTTTTGAAAACTTTTCCATAAAATACTGACTGCCAGATATGTTTTAAAGCATAATCCTTGAAGGAAAAAGAATACAGAAAAGTAAGGAACACATTATATATATACGAGCGAGATAATACCGAACAATCAACCATCGATATGAATACAAAAAACAAGGAAACACGTCGGAGAATAACCCAGGAACCGACAAATCAATGCAAATACCCAGACGAACAGATACCCCTGACGACGAGAAACGGACGGGAAGACTCTGAACGAACGCGGGTGAAGAGGACAGGACAGCATGAGACAACCAATAACCACAAAACAAGGAAAACAACTACAAAAAAAAATCACTGTCAAAACCGACAAGGGGAATTAATTAACACAATAAAGAAAGGATTAAGAGCCGGGGTAAATTTTCTTCAAAAAGTTTTTTCAGCTTCTTCCCAAGCTTCTTTCCGGTCTGTTTTTCTGTTTCTATTCGTCACATAGCCCGCTATGCTCTTCATTAGGACAGAAAAACATCCTCAAAAAGAACTCTTAAAAGAATGCTGAAGAAAATTTAAACAGGCTCTAATACAAATTGGGATAATCAAAAATCGGGATAGAACAAGGATAACTCCCAATGGGCCTCTCCTTAGTTCTTGGCAGGCCAAGGAACAGAAGGCTCCAATATCGGGGAGACAGACTCCCAAACCTGGACATCGATAGACCGCATTCCTTGTACAGAAGGATGCCCCCATTGTTTATCAATGTCGTGCAAACGAATATTCTCGATGGCATAGTACCGGCAAATTTCATCCATGGAATCAGTTATCTCTTCGGATAATTCAGAATTGGTAATATTATAAATCTTGGCCGCAGGATAGAGCTGCTTGAGAGATGCAAGCAGATAGCAAAAGGCAGGGCGGAAGCTATACAAATCGGCTTTCATCCAACCATTATATTGGTATGTGCCAATGGGGACACCTGCCCAACTGTCATTGGTACCACCAAAAACAAAGATTATGTCGGGGACACCGAGGTTATGAATACGGGTGATAAAAGAACGGTCGGAGTAATCGGCTTTCTCGTAACCGGTATGACAGACGGTAGAACCGGAATAGGAATTGTTGCGTTCCAACTGAAAGCCGTGCTCATGGATGAAACGGTGCCACCAGGTCTCCTCCACCTTCGTCACATCATTTTCCTTCTTTTCGCCGGGAACTCCATACCAGCAGAGATTGGCGGCAGGAGAGACATGACCGTAAAAGGAGGAATAGGAATCACCAAGGATAGAAACTTTCTTCTGAGCAAACACCCCTGATATAAGGGCCAGGGAAAAAACAACCAGAAAAAACAAGGATTTGCAGTTCATAATAAATAGATTTTTATGTCGTATGCTGCAAAGTTATAAAGTTTGTCCCGGTTTGACGGCAGGAAGCCGTGTTTTTTTGCCATTGCCCGCTTATATGCCCCCACCTCTGCCACCGAATTCCCACAAGAAAGGAAATGCCGGATTGAGAGAGGGCGAGAGCACCTGGATGAGAGCAATCCCGACACGCGGACTGACCGTACCCGTAGGAAGTATCAATTACACCACCGACAGTTTCTATCTTACCTCCTTGCGGATAGAGAGAACAGCCATTAACTGCCACCGGACTCAGCTACCGGGAACCTTTCCGACAGCAGGCAGACTCCACAGCGACTGAGCAGTAATAATCAGAACTGGAAATAGATAAACGGCTGTATTTCCGAACTTTTCATCTGAATGACCAGATAGATTACAGCAAGCATCAGTAGCGCCTTTCCCAATAAGGGGAGGCGGATTACTGTTTTTGTGCAGGCACGTTCCCAACTGTCGGGCACAAAATGCAGAAAATATCCCAATGCCATCAATGCAAAAACTTCCCAATAGCCTGCCACCAACTGCGGGAAGAGCTGCGGACGAAAAGTTGTGAATATCTGCTTCAGCATATCCATTGATGTGGAGAACTCCGCATTACGGAAGAATATCCAGCAGAAACAAACAAAATGGAAAGTGACAAGCACTCCGAAGAAGCGGCGGATGCCACGGCTCTCCGTCCCCTTCTTACGCCCGGTAAGCGTCATCCAGAACTTATGGGCTGCAAGCGCAACGCCGTGCATCATCCCCCAAAGGACAAAATTCCACGAAGCGCCATGCCACAAGCCACCCAGGAACATGGTAATGATGAGATTGACATATTGGCGGATTTTCCCCTTCCGGTTGCCACCCAAAGAGATATAAAGGTAATCGCGCAGCCAGCTGGAAAGCGAAATATGCCACCGCCTCCAGAATTCCGTAATGGAAGCGGACTTATAAGGAGAATCAAAGTTGATATTGAAATGGAAGCCCAGCAACAAGGCAATGCCGATAGCCATATCACTGTAACCGGAGAAGTCGCAATAAATCTGCAAGGCATAGCCATAGACCCCCATCAGATTCTCCACCCCCGAATAGAGAGTAGGATTATCAAAGATACGTTCTACAAAATTGACGCTGATATAGTCTGATATGACCGCTTTCTTGAAGAGTCCACTGACAATGAGGAAGATTCCACGCCCGAACATCTCCTTGGAGACAAACAGCGGACGGCGGATTTGCGGAATGAAATCGCGTGCACGCACGATAGGTCCTGCCACCAGCTGGGGAAAGAAAGAGACATAAAAAGCATAATCCAGCAAACTGGTCAGAGGCGTTATCTGGCGACGGTACACATCTATCGTGTAACTCAACGACTGGAAAGTGAAGAAAGAAATGCCCACAGGCAGGAATATGTCCAGCGGTTCAAAGAGTCCCCCTGTCAGCGAGGCAAGGAAAGTGCCCAGGAAGTTGGTGTACTTAAAATAACACAGCAAGCCCAGATTGATGCTCAGGCTGACCCCCACCCACGCCTTGCGCAGCAAAGGAACCGGTTCGCGGACCATCAGCCGGGCAATAAAGAAATCGCAAACGGTGACAAGCCCCAACAGGAAAAAGTAAGTGCCGCTACTCTTGTAATAGAAGTAGTAGGAAAACAGAGTGACAAACAGCAGACGTGCCGTAGCGCGATGCTGCAACACCAGATAGACCAGCATGAAGGCGGCAAACAACCAGAGAAAGATACCGCTACTGAAAATCATCGGTGCCTGAGGGTCGTATATGAACACACTGCGCAACCGCTCCGGGTCTATGTTAAGCGTAGAAAACAATCCGTCAATATTCCACATAATCATTATAGGCTTTTAATAAGGCTTGAAAAAGCAACTCGCCCTGCAGGTGATATCCTTCGGGCATATAGTGTACATGGTCGGGGCGCATCAGCCCTGCTTCCTGCCAATTGAGGCAGGCACGGCGCATGCCGCCCAATATTCCGTACATGTCCCACACGGCCAACCCGTTCTCATCGGCATACCTGAGAATTTCCTGCACAGCGACGGCAGTACGCGGGTTCAACTTATACGTCCGCTTCCGTCTGCGCTGGCGGAAACTTTCGTACGAGCCGGGAGGCGTGGTCATCAGCATCGGCACACCGGGCATGCGGTCGCGAAGCATACGCACGAGATCGTCCATCTGGCGGCGGTGCAGCAAGGCGTTGTAGCGCCGATTGTGACTCTCGTTTGTCCCGAACGAAAGAATCAGCAGGTCAGGATGCAAGGCAGCAATCTCTTCCACGCGGTCGGGGCGGGTGAAGGTAACACAGAACGCACCGTTGATACCCACATCCGTAGAGGTCAGCGCACCGAAAACCCGTTGCATCAGTTCGCCCGCAGTGCGGGGAAAGATATGCCCGCGGATATGGCTGTCGCCCACATGGACGATGCGCACCGTATCGGCAGAGGCGCCGAGGCGCAGCAGGCGAAGTTTCTCCCAAAAGGCATTGAGCACACCGATGCTGTCCGTCAGGCAATTTTCGCGCACTTCCCGGAAGGCAGGCGGAAGGGTGACAAGCGGCACCGGCACCGTGTCCGTGCGTTGCCTGCAGGTGAGAAGCGTATCGCAATCCGCTGCCACAAGCTGCGGACAAAGCGTTTCCGGAACCTTGTCCTGCGCTCCCAAGGGGGCTCCCGTCAACCCCAAGAACAGAAACAAGAGGCAAAAGCGCCATATCCTACTCTTCTTCATAAGCCCTCCTCCTGTCATACTGTTCTTTACCGTAAACCAGTGCTTCATACAGCAGTCCGGCCAAGTGCTTTCCTCCGCGGAAGTTGATGTGCGTATAATCGTAATTGGCCATCGAAGGCTTGGCATGTACCATCTCTGCCATACTTCCTTCTCCTCCCATTGCTTCGAACATATTCCAGAAAGCCACAGCCTCATCCGCAGCCAGATTCTGCTGATAGCGCACCAGATTCTTGATGCCCGGCATGGTGCGCAGGCTACCGTCCTCGGTCTTATAGTCGCGGTCTCCCACACTGACCATCAGTATGCCTGCTTGCGGGAAAGCCTCTTTCAAATGCTGCAGCGTGGTCTGCATGCCTGCGATGTAGCGGTCGTAATTACTCCCCCGTTTGGTAGCCACGTTCAGGCCATATTGCAGAATTATCAGGTCGTAGGGACGCTGCCGGTTGAACTCGCACATCATCCACACGGGCACGGAACGCAAAGTCAGTCCGGAGCTGCCGCGCAACGAGAAATTGTCCAGCGATATGCCTGCCGTATCGTCCAGGGCAAGCCCGTAGAACAGTGTGGAATCGGCCTTTTCCACTTGCCATCGGACGGAACCGATGTTACCGTCGACCTCCATTTCCTGCAAATCGCCCACCGGATGGAAGGAACGCGTGACAACCTCGCCCCGGTTCACCTGCACGGAGAGGGTTGTTTCGCCCCGGTTATAGAAGAAGATGCTGGCACGTCGGCAGGTGTCGAGCCTTGAGGCATAAGCAGTCTGCCCGCGCAGTTCCACGTAGGCACCGGCACGGGGTACGAAGTAATGACCCGAAACGCCCTGCTTGCTACGGTCGAAAAAGACAGAATCCATGATGGAATGGCTGCTCCACCCGCTGAAGGAGTGGCGCACTGTGGGACGGTATCCGCTGGTCATGGAGGTGATGGTGACGAAGCCCACACCGCAACCACCGTATTTCTGTTGCAGCTTTTCCCGCAGGTCGGCCGTCAGGATGTCGGCTTCGATGAATGAGTCGCCGAAGTAGGCTATACGCACATGGCGGGGACGCTTGGCAAGGTCGTCCAAGGCGCGGTAGAATGCAGTCATGCCCCGCAGGGTAGAGTCGCTGTAGTCCTCGATACAAGTCATGCCCGTACGGCAGGTATCCACGAACGCGGGTTTCACCTCAGGCGGAGGAGGAAGCAGACTGTCTGCATCGTGCAGCGCTTCGACAGGAGGACGCACATCCCCCAGTATGTCTACGCGCCGCAGCACACGACCACGCCACGTCAATCCCGGCAACCCGTTCATCAACAGCAATAAGCCCGTCACAATGAACACAAACAATCCCGTATGTCGCAATACACTTTTCTCCATGCTCCATGCACTTATCTTTTACGTGCCCGCAAAGATAGAGAATTCATACGGGGGATTGCTATATTCCAATTATAAAAATAATCATAAGCCACGGCTTTTTCATTTACGGGAGTCGGAGGGGTTTATCGGGAGTTAAAAGCCGATAGCACAGCTATACATCAGCAGAGCGATCGGCTCTTAACGAACTACTTAGCCCGAAGGGCGATAACTCTTTGAAATGAAAAGCCGTGCCATGAGGTTCTTGGGTCTCTTGTCCTCTCCCGGTCACACTCCTATGAGAGAGTGGTACAGATATGATAACGAAGTATACACAGTCCGGTCAACAGTTTGCTTCATCCTAAAGAAAAAGTTTATCTTCACAGTCAAGATGTATATCTTAAGGCTGAATATATATAACAGACTTGGTATGTGAGAGAGACAATCCGACAAGTATAGAGAGAGCTTCTCACAACAAGTGTCTGAGGCCTGAGAATGCAACTACCCCTGCCACACACATCGTTGCGGCAGGGGTAGTTCAGTATTCGGATATGATGTACTCTCTTGTCAGATAGTCTTCTCCACGTTCCATACAAAGGCTCGAAGCCCCAGCTGTTCCGTTTCCCGGTCCATCTTATGAAGTGCTTCGAGCAGAGGGTCTACCTTGGCATCGTCCACCATTGTGATGATGGCAGAGCACATGCTGGGCCAGGCATGGCTGCCGTAGTGCGGCTCGCCGGTCTTGCTGCCACGTCCCTGCACCTGCTGCCAATAGCTGAAGCCGCGGCAGTTCTGGCGGTCGAGTAGTGCCATGATGCGCTCGTAGAAAGCTTGGTCGAATGTGATAAATACGGATTTCATTGTTTGTTTCTTCTATAAGTTATAAAAAGCATCTCCGCGCCCGCCCTCCCGCACCGGGGAAGGAAGGACGCGAAGACAGGATTATTGTTTGCGGGGTTTCGTCATCTTCTCCTTATGCGTGAGGTAATACTCGTTCAACTCACGGTCTTTCTTTATCTTGCGGCGTGCACGCCTGATACCGGTACCGGCAAACGAGCAGTAGAGCACGGGCACAAGAATCAATGTCAGGATGGTAGATACCGTCAGACCACCGATAACCGCCACACCCAGCGGGCGCCACATCTCGGCACCTTCACCCTGGCCCACGGCCATCGGCACCATACCGAGAACGGTAGTAAGTGTCGTCATCAACACCGGACGCAGACGGCTGCGGCCTGCCGTAACCACCGAGTGGAGCACAGCCATGCCGCGCTCGCGACAGAGCGTGATATAGTCTATCAACACGATACCGTTCTTCACCACGATACCAATCAGCATGATGCCTCCCAACAGGCTCATCACATTCAGGTTGGTGCCCGTAAAGAAGAGCGCCATGAGCACACCGCTGAAAGCGAACGGAATGGAGAACATGATGATGAACGGATAGGTCAGCGACTCGAACTGCGCCGCCATCACGATGAACACCAGAATGACGATGAGCACCGCCAGCGTACCCAAGTCCATGAACGACTCCTGCTGGTCTTCGTACGAACCGGAAATCTGGATGGAAACGCCACTCGGAAGGTCCATCTTGTCGATAATGGCATTTCCTTCCGCCACCACGTCGCCCAACGGAGCACCGGAGATGATGGCCGATACGGTAACGATGCGCTCGCGGTCCTTACGCTCGATGGTAGGAGGCGCGGAACGTTCCACCACTTTGCCCAGGTCTTTTACACGGACAGCCTTTCCGGCAGGGGTATAGATAAGGATGTTCTCCAAGTCTTCAATCTTCGTACGGAATTCGGGAGCATAGCGCACGCGGATGTCGTACTCGTCACCGTCCTCGCGGTAGTAGGAAGCCAAGGCACCGTTCACGCGATTGCGCAGGTAACCCGATGCCGTAGAGAGATTCAACCCGTGCAGGGCAAGCTTCTCGCGGTCGAAGTCCACCTGATATTCGGGCTGGTAGTCCTGACGACTGATGTTCACCTCGCTCACGCCCTTCACGTTGAGAAGTTTCTCCTTCAGTTCGGCCGACACGCGGTCTGTAGCCGTGAAGTCATATCCATAAACCTCGAAATCGGCACTTGCCTGGGCACTCATGCCGCCCGTGCTTCCGCCCATGATGACTTGTGCCTTGTCCAGTTCGGGATAGCCTTTGAGGTCTTGGCGCATTTCATCGCACACGGCCTCCAGCGTGACATCACGGTTGCCCACGCTCACCAAGCTGATATTGAAACTGATAATGTGGCTGCCGTTGTCCTGCATCGAAGCAAAGGTATTGTCCGAGTCGGCCTGGCCTACGGTGTAGTTGCACACTTTCAGCACGCCTTCATAGCGCTTCATCCACAAATCGGTCAGCTCCGAAGCCAATGCCTGCGCACGCTCCACACGGGCACCGATAGGCAGTTGCAGCTTCACGGCAATGCGCGCGTTGTCTGCCGCCGGGAAGAACTCGGAACCAATGTACTTGGCGCACATCAGACTGAGGGCAAACAAGCCGGCACAGGCCACCACAATGGTCTTACGATGGCGCACAGCCCAGTTCAAACGATTCTGATACCATACATCGAGGGCATCCAACGCACGCTGGATGGGTTTATAGAAAGCGATGAACCACTTGCTTTGCTTCTTCTGCAAACGCAGGAGCTGCGAACACATCATCGGAGTGAATGACAAAGCCGATATGGTGGAAACGGTCATAATGACGCACATCATCCAGCCCAACTGGCGGAACAACACGCCCGACATACCGCTTACCATCGTCAGCGGGAAGAATACGGCAATCATCGTCAGCGTAGAGGCGATAACCGAAATGGCCACCTCGTTCGTGGCATGCACCGCCGCCTGCTTCGGCTCGGAGCCGCGCTCAATGTGGGTGGTGACGTTTTCGAGCACCACAATGGCGTCGTCCACCACATTACCGATGGCAATGGAAAGACACGAAAGCGAAATGATATTGAGCGAACCGCCGTCGATGATGCCCAAGTAGATGAACGAGGCCACCAAAGACATCGGAATGGTGATGCAGATGATGACCGTGGCACGCCAACGCCCCAGAAATACGAACACCACCAGGATAACGAACAGCATGGCGTAAATGATGGTTTCCTCCAAACTGGAAATCGTATTCAGGATGTTGTCCGACGTATTGACGATGATGCCCAGCTTCACGTCGCTCGGCAAAGACTTCTGCAACTGCGGCAGCATGTCGATTACCTTCTGCGAGATGGCTACAGAGTTGGCACCCGACTGCTTCTGCACCACAATCATGGCACCCTGCACACCGTTGCTGTAGGTCTTCTGCGCACGTTCTTCCACAGAGTCCACCACCCTTGCCACATCGCGCAGATAAACGGAAGCCCCGTTGTGGGTACCCACTACGATGTTCTCCATCTCTTTCGGGTCTTTAAACTCACCTTCCACACGTAGCGAATAGGTGTTGCTACCCACATCGAACGTACCGCCCGGTGTGTTGCGGTTCTCACCACTGATGACGGAGCTGATGGTTTCTACCGAGAGGTCGTAGGCATCCAGTTTATTGGGGTCGCAATAAACATTGATTTCGCGCTTGGGCGCACCCGAGATGGATACCGTACCCACACCCGGCACACGCGCCAAAGGATTGGCAACGTTGTCATCCAGTATTTTGTAAAGTGCCGGCTGGCTCTCTTCCGCCTGCACGGAGAGCAGGAGGATGGGAATCATGTCCGTACTGAACTTGAAGATGATGGGCGTTTCCACCTCATCGGGCAGCATGGAGCTGACCATGTCCAGCTTGTCGCGCACATCGTTCGTCAGTACATCAATGTCGTAGCCATACTCAAACTCCAGCGTAATCACAGAGATGTTCTCCGACGAACGCGAAGTGATATGTTTCAGATTGCTGACAGAATTCAGCGTGTTCTCCAACGGACGGGTCACGTTGTTCTCAATGTCCGACGCACTGGCGCCCGCATACGAGGTCATTACCATAATGGTATTGGTCTCGATATCCGGATAGAGGTCTACCGGTAACTTCGACAAAGAGAACAGACCAAATATCGCCACTGCCAGGAAGCAGAGCGAGGTCATAATCGGTTTCTTAACCGCTCCTTCGTATAAACTCATTTTTTCTATTTGATAATTGATAATTGATAACTGATAGTCAAGAATTGGCAGGCCACTGATAATGGCAATAAGGACAATGCCGCATCATCCGTTCTTGATTATTTTTCTACTTCTACTTCCACTCCGTCGGCAAGTTTGGACTGTCCGGCAATGACTACCTGAGAGTTGTTGTCCACACCGGAAATCAACTCGTATTCAGTATCCATGCGACGACCCAGTTCCACTTTATTATAAGATACCTTACCATCCTTGTAGACATATACATAGCGGTCGCCAGAACCGGCACGCTTCACAATGGCAAGGTCGGGCACCACAACATGGTCTTGCGTACCGAAGTTGAGCGTAGCACGGGCAAACATACCCGGACGCACGCGCCGGTCACGATTGGCAAGCTGCACCTCTACGGGGAACGTACGTGTGGCGGAATCAATCGTCGGATACACCAGACTTACCTTGCCTTCAAACTCTTCATCACCATAGACATCTATTTTTACCGTGACAGAAGCTCCTTTCGCAACCTTCGTAAAGTAACCTTCGGAAACGTTGATAAGCAACTTCACGGGAGTAATCTGCTCTACCACAAGGACAGGTTCGCCACCACCGTACATGTCACCGTTGTCATAATTGCGCGCTGTCACCACACCGTTAATGGGGCTTAGCAAGGCGGTGTTCTCCAACAAGTTCTTGTAAGAGGTTTCGCGTATATCGAGGTTCATCTTGGCGGCATCCCATTCCGACTTGGAGGCTCCGCCCACCTTGTAAAGCTCGTCCACACGGCTGAACTCAATCCGCTGGTTGTCCAACTGGAATTTAACCTGCTTCAGACTGGCGGCATCCATGCTGACAAGCTTTTGTCCCTTTGCCACACGGTCGCCTACTTCGACAAAAATGCGGTCTATGCGCACCGGTGAAGAGGGAGCGATGTTATTCTTCACTTCAGCCTCTACGGTAGCCGTATATTCCTGAATCTGGTCTACCGGACGGGAGGTCACACCCGCCAGTTTCACTTTCGGTTTCTCGTCCACTTTCTCTGCTGCAACTTTTTCGCCGCCTCCGCTACATGCGCCCAGCATGACTACAGACAGCAGGGCAACTAATTGAAAACTTTTTTTCATATCGTCGTTCTTATTTTATTTCTGATTTTTAATGATATAGTCTCTACCCAACACCTGGTCAAGATCGGCCTTCGCTACCAGATAATCGTATATGGACTGGTTGTAAGTGAGTTCCGCCTCGGTGAGCTGTACCTGCGAGGAATTCAGCTCGAGCACGGTTCCCTTGCCCACCTCGTAACGCTTGCTGGCAATCTGAACCGCCTTTTCGGCCTGCATCACATTCTCCTTGTTGCTGGACACCTGCTCCGAACTGGCTGCCATATTGTCTTGATAGCTCGTTATCTGCATATTCAGCTTGCGTTCCGTATCAATGCGGTTCTGCTCCAACTGACGCATCTGGATGCGATTCGTTTTCAGCTTCGTGAAGTTGCTTGCCTTATATAAAGGAATGCTCAGATTGAATACCAGTGAGGAACTGCTTCCATAATTATAGTTGAAGAGATTCCAGGTGTCATTATTCATAGACTGGTATTGATAAGAATATCCCAGGCCTAAGGTCGGCATGAAGTTGGCACGCAGCGATTTGATGTTCTTCTGAAGCATCAGGCGGTTCAGTTCCAGCTGCTTCATGGTAGAGTTGTTTGCCAAACCCTCATGAACCGTGTTGTCCAGCTGATTGGCAAACACCACGCCTTCATAAGCAGCCAGACTATCGTCAATATCAATATCCACATCAGCGGTAATACCCATCAGCACCTTCAGTTGCAATTTGGAAAGCGTCACGGCATTGCCTGCAGAAACAAGACTCGGTTTCACGCTGCGCATCTGCACCTCAGCAGTAATTTTGTCAAACTCACTGACAGCACCTTGCTGATATTTGGCGTTGACGATATTAAAATTGTCTTCCGCCAGTTTATAACTATTTTGCAACACCTCATACGAGTCTTGCGCCAGCATCAGCTGATAGTAGGCTTTGGTCACCTGATTTACCAGATCTTGCTTGGAAGCCCGCGACTTCTCCACCGCCAGCTCAATGTCCGTCTTGGTCATCGACATGGCGCGATATACCGTCGGGGCAAACAGAGGCAGACTGATGTTCAACGCTCCGGTGACTGTATTCGCCTTGTCTTTACCCATTTTCACAGTCTGGTCTCCGATACTGAACTGCGGTGCCGTGATGGTATGGCTCATACTGCCTGAAACACTCGCTTCGGGCAACAAGTTCTGCCACGTTTCCTTATGGGCCACTTTCTTCAGCGCAATCTCTTCTTGAGCCACTTTAATGATGGGATTGTCGCTCAGGGCTATTTCCAAAGCCCGGTCAAGGTTCAGGGTCAGTGTCTCTTTGGCTTCCTGTGCCCGCAGGGCATGGCCCACAGACAACATTATCGCCGCCAGCAACAACATTTTGCCAACCCGAATTTTCTGCATCTTCATAAATAATTGGTTTATTTTTGTTTATTGTTTCTTCTCTTCTTCAACAGAGAGTTGCCTTTTACGATAGTCATGGATAAATATCTCGAGCTCAGCCGCTCCTTTTTCCGTAGAAATGCCTCGTAAGAAGGTGAACATGATTGATTCATACACTTCGAGGAAAGAGTACCTGTCGCAAAGGTCGGTTTCCATCAGCACGTCCAACTGCTTGCGCACCAGCAAGCCTATGATGGCAAAGTTCACATCGTCGCGGAAAATGCCCTGCGACACACCTTGTTTGAAGAAGTTGATGGCATCTTCGTGATTCCGGTTATTGTCGCATTTCAGCAGTTCGCATGCCTTGGGATACTTCTTGATGTCTTCAAAGAAGCTTTTGTTTGTAGCATGGAATTTCTCAATGCCGCGCAGATAGAGTTTCAGCAACACTTCCAGCACATTTTCTGATTTCTTGATGATTTCGACGACAAATGCATCCGTCTCCCGCTGCTCTCTCAGAATACATGCTTCCAACAGAGTTTCCTTGTCGGAAAACACTTCGTACAACGTACGTTTGGAGATTCCCAAAGAAGCGGCTATTTCATCCATCGTAACGCACTTGATTCCCGATGCGGAAAATAATTCTGCGGCAACGCTAATGATTCGCTCTCTCAATTCAGACCGCGAAGTGGCATGTTTGATGTGTTCGCCCATTTCTTCCTTTCTTTAAAATTCCTTGAATTAATGCTTTTCCGGAAGCTGTCCCTACTTATTCTTAATACCGGCCTTCTTCAGCTTCTTATTCATTATCGGAATAAAAACGGGGCAAATATAGAAAGAAAACTCAAAACAGCATTTGAGTTTTCTTCTTTTGTTCTATAGATTAATAAATATTATATTTCCGGCAGATTTATTGGGAAAGTGTTAATAATCAGTAACTATTCAGCGAATCGAATACAATCAGGTTGGTCAGCAACAATTTTAGAATAATCCTCTGATTATCATCAAAATAACAGTGATTCTATTTGTGAATGTCAGATAAAATCGCTATCTTTGTATCT
>NZ_JABXJH010000078.1:0-13568 GCF_013373675.1 Bacteroides sp. L10-4 | reverse complement strand
TAATGTAGGCTAAGCACCCGGCGCCGTGTCATATAATCATGACCGGTTTCCAAATACTCGCCTCCGAACCGGACGTACACCTTCCAGCGTATCCGGCTCTCCGTTTTGATATTCAGTCTATGCCTTGCCATTGTGAACTTTCTTATGACAACTACTGCACAGTGCAATCGTTTTTCTTCTACGTGCAATCATCATTCTTTCCCAAGGCTCTTTTCCTTTGAGTCCTTTGAGTTTTCTTACATGATGCATTTCGAGTCTGTCGGTTGCCCCGCATAATTCACACTTTTGTGCTTTAAGCCTGTCCATCAGGCTTGTGGTGCTTGTGTGCATTATGAAGTTCGGCAGAGTGGAAATTCTACTGTCCTTTGATGGCTTTAGCCTTTTGAAGCCACCATTATAGAATTTAGCTTCGATAGTATTTCCTTTCTTGCCTTGGTAGCTCACGGTGAAAATGCCGTCTTTCTTGTATTTGCGACATATCTTTGTAACCTTGCTACGATATTTTGCGGCAAAAGTCTTATACATGCTGTATTCCATAATGTATCCGAAATTGTTCATCTGCTTAGCGCAGTTGACACCAATTCCGAAATAGTTGTAGAAACCCCTTATTTCAGAATTGTATCTTTGAAGAATTTCAAGGTCATCGTTAAAGTTGAGTTCGGGTCTTGCTTTCGGCTTCCAGATTTCTTTACCGTTGTGTTTCTTTATTTCCACAACGTCATAATCGAGAAGCTTTTTCTTGACCGTATCTTTAGGGATACGAATCTCAACCGTTTTATTCCGAGACCTTTTCTTTCTACCGAGTGTGTCTCTGCGTGTTTCCGCACATTTTCTGTTTCGGATTTCAAAGCCGAGAAACTTCGCAGGATTATTTGAGTAGGTGACAAGGGTCTTCTCTTCGGATAATTCCAATCTTAATTTGGATTCAAGGTATTCTTTTATGTCCGCTTTAATCTTGATTGCATCCTCACGAGAGCCTATCACGCCACATAGGAAATCATCTGCGTATCTAACGTATTTCAATCGTTTGTAATTGGTGTCTCCCTCGTTTTTCGCAGGAGTCACCATCATGAGACTGTCATACATCTTGACGAGGCGAAGAGCCTCGTTTCGTTCCTCTGCGGTCTTGGCTTTCTTAAGAGCTACTTTTGCACGTCCTTTCTTACGTTGGTAGTGTCTGTATAGTTTGCTCACCTCCTTGCGTACACCTTTGTCGAATTTTGAGGCATACGCCTCCATATATTTGTCAAGCTGGTCAAGATATATGTTGGCAAGTATCGGGCTTATGATTCCACCCTGCGGTGTTCCGTCATAAGATTTGAAGTATTGCCAATCCTCAATGTAACCTGCGTTGAGAAACTTACGGATTAATCGGATGAAACGGCAGTCGCCAATGCGTTTTTCAAGGATTTTAATCATGACATCGTGATTAATGTTGTCAAAAAATCCTTTAATATCGCCCTCGATATACCATTTGGCTCCACAGAAAGACTTTGAAATCTGTTCCATTGCGGTATGGCAACTTCTTTGAGGTCTGAAGCCGTGGGAACAATCAGAAAACTGTCCCTCGTAGATTGCCTCAAGAATCATCCTCACCACTTCCTGCAACAGTTTGTCCTCTATAGATGGTATGCCGAGTGGACGCATTTTACCGTTTTTCTTGGGAATATATTCCCTCCTTGACGGTTTTGGCTGATAGCTTTCATCTTTCAATGACTCTATCAGTCTGTCAATGCGCTCGATGCTCATTCCATCAATGGTTTTGCCGTCAGTGCCTGCCGTCATATTACCCTGCTTAGGGGCAATACGTTGGTACGCGACAGCATACATATCCTTGTTGTAAAGAATACGATACAGACGCTCGTACTTGTAATCCAAGTCCTTGCAATGTTTGTATAGACTGTTTAATACGTTTGTTGAATTTCTCATAAAGTCTCACACTTCATTCATTAATTGTATTAAAAATCTCCACTGTCTCCCTTCGCCATGTACGAAGCTTTCCCTCGCTCGGACTACTGCGGAGACTCCGTTACCATGCTGTCAGCGGATGCTGACAGTTTAGGCAATCCCAGTTTATAGTGCCTTAACTATTGGCTTGACAAGTTGTCGGGTATGACTTCCACCTGTTCCTGTATATTACAGTTGCGCTGCACCAAGTTCCTGCTCTCCCTACGCTACGACTGCAAAGAGAGTGATGCAGTATGACGATTTGAAACTTCTTGTGGTTGTTTCCATAGTTACCTTACGTCATAGCCTACTACACGGACCACTTAGATTATCATTCAACCAATTCGGGCTTTACCCTCATACTTGTCTTATCATCGCTATTCAGTCGCAGTTTGGTAACTAACTGACTTATAGTTGTACCGACGTGCTACACTCCCTGCCGTCTTTCGTTGGACAGATAAGTCGGTGATGATAGGTCATTTTCAAAGAACACTTGCCTAATCCTTGCCAAAGGGACGATTAAGACACTACCTTGACTGGCGCACCATAACAATAGAGTGCAAAACCTTTCTCGATTTGCTGTTTTATGTAACTGTTTACCACCGCATACGACTTACCGCTGCCCGGCGTTCCCAACACAAGGCTGGCACGGAACGGGTTCACGACATTTATCCAGCCGTTATTCCATTTCTTCTTATAGTAGAACCGGGTAGGCAGATTTACCGAATACTCGTTCTCGATAAGCCTTGTTTCCTGTTGGAAACTTTCGTTTTCCATGTTAAAGACATCATCCATGAGGTTGTTCTTCAAAAGCCGGGACATCCATGTACCCGCCATGAGCATACAGATATAGCCCGCCGACAGCGTGGCTATGTAAAATGCCGTGTCCGCCGTATGTGGCAGCGGAAGTTCCAGCAGCCACCAGTTCAGGAAAAACAACACGACACCCGCCGCAAGGCTGCAATGTATCTTCGCCCACGTTATCTTTTCCTCTTTCACGCCCTTAGTGCCGATGCACGACAGGGCGAGGAACACGACCGCAAAAAGTTTCGTCCAAAGGACGGACGAGAACAGCCCGGTCGTGCGCTGGAAGTTCCACAGTATCTTGTCTATCACTTCAAAAGTCACTCCCCACTCTTTCAGGGTGGAGTAACAGAACCAGTACACGTTTATTCCCACGAATAGAATACTGACAGCCCGCATAAAGTCCATGACCCGTGCAAGCCCTCTCAAATCATCTTCCTGTTGCATGATTGTAATGTTTTTTTAAGTTAGTCGATGCGCCTTGTGCGCTTCTTTTTCTTCTTTCTCTTTTGGCGGGCGGTGTCCTGCGGATCGTCACCGCCTGATGCACCGCCGCCCAGCAAACCGCCGAAAGCACCCAGCACGGAAGCCACGCCCGAAACGATGTCGGATTTCGGCATGAAGCCCGGTTGTTCCTGATGCGTGGGCTGGTCTTGCTGCGGTGCTGACATTTCGGGCTGGTGTATCTTTCCTGTTTCGCCCGAAAAACGTTCGTTGAATACGTTCGCCGAATACTCCTTGCCCAAGCGTGAACCGTTCAGCACCACCCGGCTGTCGTGGTCGATGAACGTAACGCCATAGATGCGTCCGCTGTCATTCTGACGGAATACCACGTCAATGCCCTGCTTTTTTAGCTGCTGTTCCAGTTCTTTGCGGCTGCGGGCGGTCTGCATGGCAGTGGCTACAATCTTCCGGGTGCGTTCTTTCAGCTTGCCGTCCTTGATTGCTTCGCCCGATTTCTCCATTCTGCGCTGCACCGCTTCATAACCTACCGACTTGCCGATGCGGGAAGCCTTTACCGGGTTGCCCGCCTTTTCGCCCTTGTCGTTCATGGCGGAATAGACAATGCCCTGATAGGGCTTGCCGTTTATCTCGCCCTTGACTTCCTCGGCGCACACGTTGTAAGCGGCAAGCAAAGCCTTGTATTCCCCGAACGACTGGAAGCGGTAGCCATAGCAAGCCGCTTTCACGGTATTGCCGATTTGGTGTTTCACGTCCCCGGCGGCATAGTCCACCTTTTTAAGTTCCGGGCGTTCGGCACGCTCCTTTCGCTCTGCCGGGTGCAGGTTGTATTTCTTCTCCAGTTCACGGGTGATTTGCTTGCTGCGCCGATGCTCGAATTTGTCATTCAGCGGCTTGCCGTTCTCGTCCACCCGCAACCCCACGATGTGGATATGGTGGCGGTTGATGTCGGTATGTTTATATACCAAATAAGGCTGGTCGCCATAGCCCAACTTCCGCATATACTCTTTGGCTATGTCGGAAAGCTGTTGGTCTGTCAGCACATCTTCCGGGTGCGGGTTTATGGAAATATGCAATATCGGCTTCTTGGTGGATAGCTGGACGGGCATCTGCATTTCAAAGCTACGCATACACTCGCCGATAGAGAAATTCCCGTCCTCACTCAACAGCATTTTGTTTGAGAAAAGCACCTTTGCGTCTTCGCTGTCCACCTTGTTTTGGTTGTACGCCAGTGCGCCGAACATATTGCCGCCCGTGCTTATTTTGGCAACCATAGTTCCTTACATTCATTGGTTAGCGCAATAATTTGGCGGTTCAGTGCAGATAATTCGGTAGTCGCTTTCTCCAATTTATAGAGAAATGCGAGTGCCTTTTTCTCAGAAAAGTTGCTGTGCAATGTCTTTACCACTTGATTGTAATTGACCGCTACCGCCCGAAACTGGGCGTAAAATTCGGTCAGCCGGGCGCAATACTCGACCGCCGACTTGTCCACTTTCACCACCCGGAACGGCTCGCCGAACAGCCGGGCGGTGATGAAACGGGACTTGCTTGTAACGCCCGACTGCTCCCACTGCGAGAGGAAGCGGGCGTTCTCCCGGTCGTTCAGGTAGAGGACATGGCGATGCTTCGCCGGGTCTGCGAGAGCGGGGCGACCGCCCTTGTTGGTTCTTCTTGTTTCCATACTTCTTTCAATTAAAAAATTACGACTTCGGAGTGATTTTTACCCCCGCAAGGGGCAAGGCGTTTTCAGGCACGGAAAACGGTTTTGTATGCTACAAAACACACCTTGCTATTTTCTGACGAAAATCGAAATCCGTCACGGACGGATTGGGGTTAGCGTGGAACGGTAAGCCCTGCGTTCACCAGCCCGTTTTTACACTTGCGCCCCCGGCGGTTCGTTACTCCGTTGCAAAGTAACGGTGATTTATAATGCTGTAAAATAGGTAGTTGATGGACAAATCGGGACAGCACAGGACAAATCGGGACAAGGTTTTCAGGGGACGTTTTTTCTCCCTTTTTTTGCATCGGATTTCAAGATTGAAAGCAAGATTGAAAGAAATATTCCAATCAGGAAAGAATGATTGAAAGCATGATTTCAAGAAAGCATGATTGCATTATTTCAATATTTCAAGAAAGCATGAAAGCAGGAAAACAAGATTGAAATAAAACAGTCTTTCAATCTTTCAAGATTGCAATATGGAAACAAAGAAAGCTATATGGCTGGATTGATTGAAAGCAATAAATAAATCTATCAACCAATAATGAACGAAAGCAATATGGAAAACGAGAAAACACCCCTTTATGTCGCCTTTTCCACCCAAAAGGGCGGGGTCGGCAAAACCACCTTTACCGTGCTGGCGGCGAGTTACCTCTACTATCTCAAAGGCTACGATGTGGCGGTGGTCGATTGCGACTACCCGCAACACTCCATTGCCGGGATGCGAAAGCGGGATGCCGAGCAGGTCGGGGCGGATGAAGATTACAAGCGCATGGCGTATGAACAGTTTACCCGGCTGGGGAAGAAAGCTTATCAAGTATTGTGCAGTTCACCTGAAAAGGCGATTGCAACGGCTGACGAATATATATCCACCGGACACGTGCCGGATATAGTGTTTTTCGACCTGCCCGGCACGGTAAACAGCGAGGGCGTGATAAACTCCCTTGCGGGTATGGACTACATTTTCACCCCCATTTCAGCCGACAAGGTGGTGCTGGAAAGCAGCCTGTCGTTCGCAATGGCTATCCAAAAGCTATTGGTGAAGAATGAAGCCTGCCGACTTGCCGGGCTGTACCTCTTTTGGAACATGGTGGACGGTAGGGAGAAAACAGACCTTTACACTGCCTACGACAAAACCATTAAGTAACTGGAACTGCCGCTGATGAAAACCTTTATCCCCGATACCAAACGCTACAAAAAGGAACTGGTGGCGGATAGAAAGGCGGTGTTCCGCTCCACGCTCTTTCCTGCCAGCCGCCCGCTGGTGAGGGGAAGCAACTTGGAAGAACTGATAACCGAAATAACGTACTACATCAAATTAAAATGATATGGCAAAGCAAAGCGGCGGGATGCCGAAGATAGACGAGGATTTCATGAAAGAACTTATCTCGCAGGGCGTACCCGCCAAGCGGGAAAGCCAGCCGGATGATGTACCGCAGCCCGGCGGCGAAACGGAAACCGCCCACGAGGGACGGCAGACTGAAACGGTGCGGGTGGAGAAAACGACAAACCGCAAGCGCAAGGGCGGTTCGGGTGACTACCGGGAAACCTACTTTCAGAAAGTGGAACTGGCAGACCGACAGCCCTTGTATGTAAGCCGCACCACGCACGAGAAGCTGATGCGTATCGTGACGGTGATAGGCGGTCGCAAGGTGACGGTAAGCAGCTACGTGGAAAACATTCTGCTGCGCCACTTCGCGCAGTACCAAGACGAGATAAACACCCTGTACGAAAGCCACTTCCAAAAGCCTGTCTGACTATGGTAATCTATTGCATACTTACCGGGCTTTTGGTGTACTATATCGCCCTATGGCTGTGGTATCGCTACACGGACAGCCGGACATCAACGGGCAGAACGGATGATGCGCCACTCCCACGAAACGGGGTTTCAGGCTACACGCTGATAGGTGAAAGCCGATACAAGGGCGGACTAATCGGGACAGTGCAGGACAAATCGGGACACCTCCCGCAAGCGGCTGAAAATGATACTATTTTTGCGCCGCAGGCTGACGGACTGCCGGAAGAAGCACCCGGTTACGAGAATGACGAACCCGATTACGAGGACGAGGAAATAGCCGGGTACATGGACGGTGACGATGATACCGGGCGGGCTACGGGCGTGAGCTTTGACGAACTGGGCGAAGCGGTACGCACGGCGAACGCCGACAACCCCACCGAAGCTGAACAGCGGCAAGCCGCCGGGACACTGGCAAGCATTGAGGGGACGAACCTCTACGATGCGGTGGTGGAGAACATCAACGGCGGGCTGGCAAAGGTGGCGGAACTGCTGGGACGCAACGAAGCGGAACTGGCTACGGCTGCCGTCCCTGCCGAAGCTGGCAATACAAGCAAGGAACACGAAGCGTTCGACATGAACGATTTCCTATAATATGTATAAATCTGACAGCATGAAACAACGTGATTACGGTTGATTGGCAACCTGAAAACCAAACAGACAAACGGGACTGCTCCCGACCACTAAAATTTCAAATTATTCACCAGCCGGGAAAGGCGGACTTCCCACCCGCCGCCCGGCATTAAAAACAAATCACAATGAGAAAGAAAATCTTTTTGTCGGCGGCTATCCTTGCCGCTGCGGTAAGTGCCTACGCACAGGGCAACGGGCAGGCGGGCATCACCGAAGCCACGAACCTAATCACAGGGTATTTCGACCCCGGAACAAAACTGGTGTACGCAATCGGGGCGGTCTGCGGCTTGATTGGCGGGGTAAAAGTATATAACAAATTTTCGAGCGGCGACCCAGACACCTCAAAGACCGCCGCCAGTTGGTTCGGGGCGTGCATCTTTTTAATTGTTGCCGCCACTATCCTGCGGTCGTTCTTCCTCTAAACCAGCGGCTATGTCTGAATATCCGGTAAACAGGGGTATCGGGAAGCCGGTGGAGTTCAAGGGGCTGAAAAGCCAGTACCTCTTTATCTTTTGCGGCGGCTTGCTCGCCGTCTTCGTGGTGTTCATCGTCCTGTTCATGGCAGGCGTGAACCAGTGGCTATGTATCGGTTTCATCGTGTCGGCTTCGCTGCTGCTCGTGTGGCAGACGTTCCGGCTCAACGCACGGTACGGCACGCACGGGCTGATGAAAGCAGCCGCACGCAAAAGACACCCACGCTTCATTATCAGCCGAAAGGCGATACCCCGGCTGTTCAACTACAAAAGAAGAAAGGAAGAAAGAACATGAGGAATACATTAAAGGCTACCACGCTGGAGAGGAAATTTCCACTTTTGGCGGTGGAGAACGGCTGCATCATTTCAAAGGATGCGGACATAACGGTGGCTTTCAGGGTGGAACTGCCCGAACTGTTCACCGTCACCAGTGCCGAGTACGAAGCCATACATTCGGCATGGTACAAGGCAATCAAGGTGCTGCCCGACTACTCCATAGTACACAAGCAGGACTTCTTCATCAAGGAGAACTACCAGCCCGACACCGAAAGGGACGAGCTTAGCTTCCTGTCCCGGAGTTTTGAACGGCACTTCAATGAACGCCCGTTCCTGAACCATTACTGCTACCTGTTCCTGACAAAGACGACAAGGGAGAGAAGCCGCCGACAGAGTGACTTCTCCACCCTTTGCCGGGGCAGGATTGTCCCGCAGGAGATAGCCAACAAGGAAGCGGCGGCAAAGTTCATCGAAGCAGTCGGGCAGTTCGAGCGCATTATGAACGACAGCGGTTTTGTCACGCTTACCCGGCTGGCGGCATCGGAAATCACCGGGCAGGACGGAAAGGCGGGCATCATCGAGAAATACTTCTCGCTCTCGCAAACAGATACCACCTGCCTGAAAGACATCGGGCTGTACCCGGAAGAAATGCGTGTCGGGGACGACATATTGTGCCTGCACACGCTCTCGGACGTGGAAGATTTGCCCGGAAAGGTCGGGACGGACTGCCGATTTGAGAAGCTGTCCACTGACCGGAGCGACTGCCGACTGTCATTCGCCGCCCCGGTGGGTGTGCTGTTGTCGTGTAACCACGTCTATAACCAGTTCATCTTCATAGACGACCACGCCGAAAACCTGAAGAACTTCGAGCAGACCGCCCGGAATATGCAATCGCTCTCCCGCTACTCCCGTGCCAACCAAGTGAACAAGGAGTGGATAGACGAGTACCTGAACGAAGCGCACAGCAAGGGGCTTATCTCGGTGCGCTGCCACTGCAACGTCATGGCATGGAGTGACGACAGGGACGAACTCAAACGCATACGCAACGATGTGGGAAGCCAGCTTGCACTAATGGAGTGCAAGCCACGCCACAACACGGTCGATACGCCCACGCTCTTTTGGGCGGGCATACCCGGCAACGAAGCCGACTTCCCGGCAGAGGAAAGTTTCTACACGTTCTTGGGGCAGGCTCTCTGCCTGTTCGTGGAAGAAACGAACTACAAGAGTTCGCTTTCGCCGTTCGGCATCAAAATGGTGGACAGGGTAAGCGGTCGCCCGCTACACATCGACATTTCAGACCTGCCCATGAAGAAAGGCATCACCACCAACCGCAACAAGTTTATACTTGGGCCGAGCGGTAGCGGGAAGTCTTTCTTCACCAACCACATGGTGCGCCAGTATTACGAACAGGGTGCGCACGTGCTGCTGGTAGATACGGGTAACAGCTACTTGGGGCTGTCCCAGCTTATCCACAACCGCACGCACGGCGAGGACGGGATTTATTTCACCTACACCAACGAGAACCCGATAGCGTTCAACCCGTTCTATGTCGAGGACGGGGTATTTGACATCGAAAAGAAAGAGAGTATCAAGACCCTTATACTCACCCTGTGGAAGCGGGACGATGAAGCCCCCAAGCGGTCGGAAGAAGTGGCGTTGTCCAATGCGGTAAGTGCCTATATCGAACGTATCACGGGCGACAGGTCGGTAACGCCCTGCTTCAACACGTTCTACGAGTTTGTCCGGGATGATTACCGCCGACAGCTTGAACAGAAGAACGTCAGGGAAAAGGATTTTGACATCGACAACTTCCTGAACGTGCTTGAACCGTACTATTGTGGCGGTGAGTACGACTACCTGCTGAACTCCGACAAGGAGCTGGATTTGCTGCATAAACGCTTCATTGTCTTTGAATTGGATAATATCAAAGACCACAAGATTTTATTCCCGATAACGACTATCATCATCATGGAAGCGTTCATTAACAAGATGCGCAAGTTAAAGGGTATAAGGAAGTTAATACTAATCGAGGAAGCGTGGAAAGCGATTGCGTCAGCGAATATGGCGGACTACATAAAATATTTGTATAAAACTGTCCGAAAGTATTTCGGGGAAGCGATTGTGGTAACGCAGGAAGTGGAAGATATTATTTCCTCGCCCATAGTGAAAGAGAGTATCATCAACAACTCGGACTGCAAAATCCTGTTAGACCAGCGAAAATACTTGAACAAGTTCGACAGCATACAAAACCTGCTCGGACTGACCGACAAGGAGCGTTCGCAGATATTGTCTATCAACATGGCGAACCACCCCGGACGGAAGTACAAGGAAGTTTTCTTCTCGCTGGGCGGCACGCAGTCGGCGGTGTACGCCACGGAAGTTTCGTTGGAAGAATATTACACGTTCACAACAGAGGAAAGCGAGAAAATGGAACTGTTCGCCCTCGCCGAGAAGCTGGGCGGCAACCTTGAACTGGCTATCAAGCGGCTTGCGGAAAGCAAACGCAGTCCCCAATCATCAACAACTTAAAAATCAGGAACATGAAGAAAAAAATTCTCCTTATGGCGGTATGCCTTTGCTTCATCGGCAAGGCATCCGCACAGTGGGTGGTGTCAGACCCCGGCAACTTGGCACAGGGTATCATCAATACCACCAAGCAGATAGTGCAGACTTCCACCACAGCCAAGAACACGCTGGACGGCTTCATGGAAGCGCAGAAGATTTTCCAGCAGGGTAAAAAATATTACGATGCGCTCAAAGCGGTGCATGACGTGGTCAAGGGCGGTGTCAAGGTGAAGAAGTCCATTGAACTGGTGGCGGAAATCTCCGAAATCTACGTGCGCAACTTCCAAAACATGCTGGCAGACCCGAATTTCACGCCTGACGAACTTTCCGCAATATCGTTCGGCTATGCCAAACTGATGTCGGAAAGCTCGGACGTGTTGCAGGACTTGAAGAATGTAGTGAACATCACGGGTATGTCGCTGACGGATGCCGAACGGTTGGCTATTATTGATAATGCCTACCGAAGTCTATTGAATTACCGCAACCTCGTGAACTACTACACCCGCAAGAACATATCCGTGTCCTACCTGCGGGCAAAAAAGAAGAACGACACCGACCGGGTGCTGGCTCTCTACGGCTCGGCGGATGAACGCTACTGGTAACATATAAATCGGTATGCCTATGTTATTAGCAGCAGTGGATTTTGACAACCTGCACCAAGTGTTGCGGGTGCTTTACGATGAAATGATGCCCTTGTGCAGCAACATGACGGGGGTAGCGAAAGGGATAGCCGGGCTGGGAGCTTTGTTCTATGTAGCCGCCAAAGTGTGGCAGTCGCTCGCACGTGCCGAACCCATAGACGTGTACCCGCTCCTGCGTCCCTTTGCGCTGGGGCTGTGTATCATGTTTTTTCCCACGTTCGTGCTGGGGACTATCAATACGGTGCTGTCGCCAGTGGTGAAAGGGTGCAACCAGCTTATGGAAACGCAGACATTCGACATGAACGAGTACCGGGCGCAGAAAGACCGACTGGAATATGAAGCCCTGATGCGAAGCCCCGAAACGGCTTACCTCGCATCGGACGAGGAATTTGACCGACAACTGGAAGAACTGGGCTGGTCGCCCTCCGACATGGTGACTATGACGGGTATGTACATGGACAGGGCGGCGTACAATATCAAGAAGTCCGTCCGGGACTGGTTCAGGGAGTTGCTGGAAATGCTCTTTCAGGCAGCGGGGCTGATTATAGACACGCTGCGCACGTTCTTCCTGATTGTGCTTTCGATACTGGGTCCGCTGGCGTTTGCGATTTCCGTCTATGACGGTTTCCAAAGCACGCTGACCCAGTGGATTTCACGCTATATCTCCATTTACCTGTGGTTGCCCGTGTCCGACCTGTTCAGCAGCGTGCTGGCACGCATACAAACGCTGATGCTCCAAAAGGACATTCAGGAACTTTCAGACCCGAATTTCATTCCTGACGGGAGCAGCACCGTGTATGTAATCTTTATGATTATAGGTATCGTGGGCTACTTCACCATTCCCACGGTGGCAAGCTGGATTGTCTCGGCTGGCGGCACGTCTGCCTATAACCGCAACGTGGCACGAGCGGGGTCAATCGCCGGGGCTGCGGTCGGTGCGGCAAGCGGGAAAGTAACCGGGAAACTACTCAAATAACCAACATCAAAATTTAGTATATGGAATTTAAGTCATTAACGAACATTGAAACGAGTTTCCGGCAAATCCGGCTCTTTGCGCTGGTATTCATCTGCCTGTGCGCACTGGTGACGGGCTTTGCCGTGTGGAACTCGTACAGCTTCGCCGAAAAGCAGCGGCAGAAGATATACGTCCTCGACAACGGTAAAAGCCTGATGCTGGCACTCTCGCAGGACATGGCACAGAACAGACCCGTGGAAGCCAAATCGCACGTGCGGCGTTTCCACGAACTGTTTTTCACCTTATCACCCGACAAGGGGGCTATCGAAAGCAACATCAAACGCTCGCTGTTCCTCGCCGACAAGACCGCTTTCAACTATTACAAGGACTTGGCGGAAAAGGGCTACTACAACCGGGTGATTTCCGGAAACGTCACACAGACGGTGGAGATTGACAGCGTGAAGTGCGACTTCGACCAGTACCCATACAAGGTGAACACCTACGCCCGACAGTTGATTGTCCGGGAAAGCAGCCTGACGGTGCGAAGTCTTGTGACCTCGTGCCGCCTGCTCAACGCCACACGGAGCGACAACAACCCGCACGGTTTCATCATCGAAGCGTTCACCATTACCGAGAACAAGGATTTACAAACCATTAAGAGATAGCCTTATGGAGAGAAAACGAAATTACATCGAAAAGGTGCAGGACTGGGCGGACGACCGCCTGCGCCGAATGTGCGGACGGATTACGCCGGGCAAAAGGCTGGCGGTTATCCTCGTGATGTTCTTCTTTTTCGGCGGCTTGTCTATCTATATCACCGTTTCATCAATCTACAATATCGGGAAACGGGACGGCAGGCGGCTGCAAATAGAACATATCAGACAACTGCCATTGCAAGGCAATGACACAATCAACAGTATCAACCCCTTAAACAGACCACAATATGGAAGAAGTACAGAAGAATGAGAACGGCACGACCGTACCGCAGACGGACGGGAAGCCGAAAAAGGAAGATAAACCCAAACGGGAACTTACCCCGCAGCAGGTGCAGCAGCGCAGGAAAATGATAGTCTTCCCGCTGATGTTCCTTGCCTTTGCCGGGTGTATGTACCTGATATTCGCCCCATCCGGCAAAGAGGACGTGAACATGGAAAGCGTGGGCGGCTTCAACGCCGACATACCCCTGCCCGCAGAGGACGGGATTATAGCCGACAAACAAAAGGCATACGAGCAGGCGATACTGAACCGCAAACAGCAGGACAAGATACAATCCTTGCAGGACTTCGGTTTCACGGGGGAC
>NZ_JABXJH010000077.1:0-13594 GCF_013373675.1 Bacteroides sp. L10-4 | reverse complement strand
GAAGACTCTTCTACCATGTTTTTATAAACCGGAATGTTAAAACAAAAATATTTTCTTGCGGGCATTTTTATTTTATCGGCTGAAAAACAGCCGATAAAATTGTCGTGGCGGAAAATAGAATGATTACAAAACACCCAATTTTACATTCTTGGGTGTAAAATTGGGTGTTTGCTTTGCAATTTGCTGATTTTCAGCGTTTATTGCGGAGAGACAGGCACTAATCTCACTATCAAAACAGACTCTTGCGAAGTAAACGGCATATTTATGTTAGATACAGGCTTTGACGGAATATTGGCTGTAAATCCGGGATTCAGCAAAAGCAATAATCTCCCTGAAATCCTAAAACGCATTGGCAATAATTCTTCTACTGACGGAGGGGGTAAAAAAGGCAATTCGGTATTAGCCACTGCGCCACGTTTGATTTTTGCCAACGAATCAATGCCATTGCTTCCAATACTATTGGATGTAAATTCGCCACAATCTGATTGGCGTAAAACTTTCAATGGCATTATTGGTTACGATATGCTTAAACGCTTCCGTATGATATGGGATTATGAGAACATGACAATTTCTCTAACTCCAGGATTTGATTATTTCTCGCCGGTAACATCTGTAAATCGGCAATAATTTACGTTTACTGAGTAAATTCAGTTTTTAGAAATCATGAAACTAAAGATATTCCTTAGTTCGGTGTTTTTGTCGATAATAGTCCAATCGGTATGTGCAGAAGATTACTTCACCCATAACCGTGCTGCCTTCAGCGGAACCCTTACATCATCATATTCATATTCACTTGAGGCATCGTACCACTACATGTTCTGCAAGTATATCGGAGTTGGTGGAGCGGTTGGCTATTGGGCAAACTGGTATGAGGACGGTTGGGCTTCTGGGAGCGACTGGAATATTGACGAAGACAACAATAAACCTTCGAACCTCTATTTGCGACCCTCTGTCGTTTTGAAATCGCCATGTATAAGACTCAAGGCAACGAAATGGTCTCTATATGCGGAGCCTGGTACCATGCTCAATGTGCCATACCAAAGAGTATGTATTGAGAAAACTCAAAATCCGATGCGGACTGATTATGACTACATCAGTACAAACAAAGGTCAATGGTTTGCCATAGATTTGCGACTTGGCATAAATATGGATATAGGACCATGTGGTTTCAGTGCGGGATATATGATGTCAAATCTCGATATTTACAGCCAGTACAGGCATTTGTCTTACAATGGCACCTCATTTGAGAAATTCTATCCCAAGAAGTCATTTATGCTGGGTGCATACCTTATGCTATCATATAACTTCTGAACTTCACAGCTTTCTCATACTTATAAGCCAAATCCGGAGCAATACTGCCGAGGATTTGGCTTATTCATATCTGAGAGGTATGAGGAATTTCTCACAAACAAGAATATACCTTACTTGAAAATCTCGTCCACGCGGTTTACGGCGTCATCTTTCTTCTGGTCGATGATTTTCGCATAAATTTGGGTCGTGGCAATGTTCTTGTGACCCAGCAGCTTGCTTGTCGTGTAGAGGTCAACATCGAGCGTCAGCATGAGGGTCGCGAAGGTGTGGCGGCTCACATGGAAAGTGATAGGCTGTGCAAGGAAAAGCGGACAGGTGAAGATAAAACGTAAACCGTTTGAAATGAGCTTTGTTTCAGCATTCTGCCAAGTGGAGAAAATGCAAATAATAACGGAATATTGTGGTTGTTCAGTTACCAAACCGTTAGCCGGGCAGTTACCGAAACGGGAATAGGTAACGGCAGGCAATGAAAAGAAACCCTCACCGTTTTGTTTGCGCTCATACACAGTGTTTTGCATATCAAGGAACGCTTATATGGCAAGTAATTTTGCACTAAAAAATATAAGCGTATGAAAGTAGAAAAATTCAAGGTGTTGCTCTACCTCAAAAAGAGCGGACTGGACAAATCGGGTAAAGCCCCGATAATGGGAAGAATCACCGTGAACCGCACGATGGCACAGTTCGGATGCAAGCTGTCCTGCACGCCTGAATTGTGGAATCCCCGTGAAAGCCGTCTGAACGGCAAGAGCAAGGAAGCGGTGGAAACCAATGCCAGGATTGAAAAACTGCTGTTGGCGGTAAACGCCGCATTCGACAGCCTTGTATCCCGTAAGGTCGGTTTTGACGCCACCGATGTGAAGAATCATTTCCAAGGCAGCATGGAAACGCAGATGACTCTCATGAAAATGACAGATGCAATCTGTGACGACATTAAGGCACGTATCGGCATAGACCGTGCGAAAGGGACTTATCCCGGTTATCACTATATGCGGCTGACACTCGGGGAATTTATCGAAACCAAGTACAAGGTCAAGGATCTGGCTTTCGGACAATTGACGGAACAGTTCATCCACGACTATCAGGCTTTCGTCACGGAAGATAAAGGCTATGCGATAGATACCGTCCGCCACCACCTTGCCATCCTGAAGAAAATCTGCCGCCTTGCCTACAAGAAAGGGTATTCCGAGAAATGCCATTTTCAACATTTCGCCTTGCCCCGGCAATCAGAAAGGACACCACGTGCATTGAGCCGCGAATCGTTCGAAAGAATCCGTGATGTGGAGATACCTTCGTACCGAAAGACGCACATACTGGCACGCGACCTTTTTCTGTTTGCCTGCTACACGGGCGTGTCATACGCTGATGTGGTTTCCATCACGGACGAGAACCTATACACGGATGACAACGGATCATTATGGCTGAAATACCGCCGAAAGAAAAACGAACATCGGGCGAGCGTGAAACTGCTTCCCGAAGCGTTGGCACTACTTGAGAGATACAAGGACCAAAACAGGGAAACGCTCTTCCCGGTAATCCACCACCCGAACATGAAACGGCACATGAAAGCGTTGGCTGCACTGGCAGGCATCAAGGATAACTTGTGCTATCATCAGGCCCGCCATAGTTTTGCTTCGCTGATAACACTCGAAGCGGGTGTGCCGATAGAGACCATCAGCCGAATGTTGGGACATTCCGATATTTCCACCACTCAGGTCTATGCCCGTGTCAGCCCGAAGAAACTTTTCGAGGACATGGATAAGTTTATCAAAGCTACCGAAGATTTTCAATTAACACTTTAATACATAAAACGATATGCGAAGCACATTTTCATTGTTACCCTATATCAACCGCAGCAAGACAAAGGCTGACGGAACGACTGCCGTACTCTGCCGTATAACCATTGACGGAAAACAGACCGTCATCAGTACGGGAATTTATTGCCGACCGGAAGACTGGAACGGCAGGAAGAACGAGATAAAGTCCGCAAGGGAGAACAGCCGTTTACGGGAATACCTGCGGATAACAGAGGAAGCCTACAATGAGATATTGAAATCGCAAGGCGTGGTCAGTGCGGAGATACTGAAGAACCATGTCGCCATGAACAACATCCATCCGACCACCCTCCTGCAAATGGGTGAATGGGAACGGGAGCGGTTGAAGAAACATTCCGAGGAAATAGACTCCACTTCTTCCTATCGGGCTTCAATGTACTACCAAAAGTACCTGACGGACTTTCTTACGTCCATCGGTAAAAAGGACATTCCTCTTGAAGAAGTGACGGAGGATTTCGGTAAGTCCTACAAAGCCCACTTGAAGAAATGCAAGAACTTCGGGGTTTCCCAGACCAACCATTGTTTGCGTTGGCTGAACCGACTGTTGTACCTTGCAGTCGATAAGGAGATTCTCCGTGTGAATCCCTGCGAGGATCTGGAATACGAACCAAAGCCGGAAGCAAGGCACAAGTACATCAGCCGTGAGGAGTTCAAGAGAATCCTTGCCACCCCGATGTATGATAAGCGTCAGGAGCTTGCAAGACGGGCTTTCATCTTTTCGACCCTGACCGGACTGGCGTATGTGGATATAATGCTCCTGCATCCACATCATATCGGGACGAATGCGGATGGTAGGCGGTACATCCGCATCAACCGCAAGAAGACAAAGATGGAGGCGTTCATCCCCCTGCATCCCATAGCGGAGCGGATATTGTCACTGTACAACACGACCGATGACGAGAAGCCCGTGTTTCCTCTTCCCAACCGTGATGCCCTATGGTTTGAGGTTCACGAGTTGGGAGTAACCATAGGGAAAGAGGAAAACTTGACCTATCATCAAAGCCGGCACAGCTTCGGAACTTTCCTGATTTCAGCGGATATACCGATTGAGAGTATCGCCAAGATGATGGGACACTCCAATATCAGGACGACACAGGGATATGCACGGATAACCGATGATAAAATCTCCAAGGACATGGACAAACTGATGGAACGGAGAAAGGAAGTATCGGCTGGCGAAAAGACAAACAGCATAGATAATCAATATCCAATCAACTCATTATGAACAGGGGAATCATAACAATCAGCGAAATGGGTGCTGTCATTATGCCGACCGCACCTGTATGGATGACCAAGTTTGAGATTGCCGACCTGTTCGGAGTGTTCTCATGTGATGTCCACAAGGCGATTCATTCCATCTACAAGAACAAGGAACTGAATGAAGCCGATACAATGCGATATATCAGACAACTGGACGGTATCAGTTATGACGTTTACAACCTTGAAATGGTCATAGCCGTTGCATTCAGAATATGCAGTAAAGAAAGTATCCTGCTCAGACGGTTTGTAATAAGTGAAATCTGCGCCATCAAGAGAGAGGCTCCGATTACATTACTTGTTTCCTATGGCAGAGGCAATAACCTATGGTATAGTTGAAGACTATTCCGTCAGTCACTCGTTCCCGATCCACAGATGCAAAGGTAGCGTATGGCTTTGACGGCAGAGGCAAGGTCAGGCGGTGATGCCGTTTCAGGCAGAATCTTCCTCAAACCTGTTTGAGTGTATTCAGCCTGAAAACCTTGTCACTGCCTGCCATACGCTTGAAGAGCATCCGGCAACGGAAACAAGCGACTGACGGAAAAATCAGGAGATAGAAAGGAACGGCTTACAGACGAAGTGGAATATTGATGCTTCATCCGTAAGCCGTTCCTTTTTTTGCCGAAAATCCATTGCTGACGCAATCACAGGGCAGACGGCAAATTGCGCTCCTTCAAGAAAATCATGTGCCTGTCAGCCGGTAGGCGGAGCGGTAGCCGTCATTCAGCATCCTTTCGATGTCGGATTCACGGTAGAGGATTTTACCGCCCAACTGGATATAGGCTATGCGCCCTTCGTTACGGTAGTCCTGAAGCGTGCGGCGGCTCACTTTCAGCCGTGCCGACACTTCCTTGTCGGTGAAAAAACGCTCGCCGCCCAGTGTCGGGCGGTAGTTGGCGGTCAGATGCTCTACATTGTCAAGCAATCGGTCAAGACTGCCCATGAAGTGGATTATCCACTCGTTGTCTTTGTTAATCAGTTCGTTCATTGCTGGGATTTAGTGGAATTATTGTTGTTACTCTATTCGGTTATCAGATTGTCCTGCCTTTGAACCTTGCTTCTTTTCTCCTGTCCTCCACGATAGAGACGATACGTTTCACATCTTCGGGACGGTAGTAGGTCTTGTGGTTTATCTGCGAGTAAGCCAATGTGCCGTTATCACGAAGCGTCTGCAATGTTCGTGGGCTGATGTTGAGCATCCGGCACACGTCCTGATTGTCCATCCACTCGCTCATTCTCTTTTCCCCGTGCCGATGGCAGATGGCATCTATACGGCGGACGAAGCGGTCGAACTTGGCGACCATCGCCTCAAAGGTCTTTCTTTCGATTGATACGATTTCCATATTGTCTTTCTTTTAGTTGGTATTGTTTCTTTTGCCGCAAAGGAATATATAATCTGCTGCTCTGCAATGGATTTGCCGAAAGTGGCAGCGTGTTGCGCCGATACGGTAGCCATTGTCCGTGGGTATCATACAGAAACGGTTCTTTTCGCATGAATGCTGTTCAAACAGAAAGGCTGACTATTTCACAATCCGCTTATTTAATAGTTCTCTGTATAGTTGTGTGGTGAAACAAAGTTTTGGTCGTTTGGAGAGTGACAACATTACGTCATGAAATCATTAAATCAATGTATCATCAAATTGTCAGACAACCATTGTTTGATTTTCCTCAATACTCGTTTGGGCAGGTATTCAACAAATCCTTTTGATCAGTATTTGAATTTCTCTATTCTCATGTACTCAGATCTTTCATCTTTTGAATCATTGTTTGACTAAATAAGGAAATGATTGAACCTGCATTTCGATAAGTGGCTGCATATTGCGTCAATAGGTAGCCATTGTCCGGTTCAAACCACTGTCCGATACCGTGTTAAGGGCGTAACTTTGCACCCGAACAGTGAGGAATACCCGGATGAAGCGACTTGGAGTTTGAAAGGTGTTTTCCCAATCCGACAAACGGAGGATTTTTGTGTCCTCAAAGACACAGCAAGGTATATTTTCAGTTACCCGAATGCTTCCGAGTAACTGAAAATCCCGGTACTGCCGTGGGCAGAATTATCCTCCGCAGTCGGATAATTTCAAGGTTCCTTAATCAAAGATTAAACAATGGACAAGCCATAAAATTAAAAGAATAAGAAGAATGAAAAAAAAGAGCAAGTACGGGAGAAATCCCAAATTGAACCCAAAGACGCACTGCGTGATGGTGCGCTTCGACGATGTGGAATGGAACAGATTCCTGACGATGTACGAGGAATCGAACGTGTATGCGAAAGCCGTCTTTCTCAAAGCGCATTTCTTCGGGCAGAAGTTCAAGGTGCTGAAAGTGGACAAGACGCTGGTGGGCTACTACACCAAACTGTCGGACTTCCATGCCCAGTTCCGCGGTATAGGAACCAATTACAATCAAGTCGTGAAGGAATTGCGCATCCATTTTTCGGAGAAGAAGGCGATGGCGTTGCTCTACAAGCTGGAGAAACATACCATCGACCTTGTGAAGTTGAGCCGGGAGATTGTGGAACTTTCAAGGGAGATGTATGTCAAGTGGGAACAACAGAAGGAATAATTCCATACCACACTAAGCGCCCGCAGATACGCAGCCCGGTGAATGAACGATATCCGTATGGCAATTTCATTGCTGACCATATTATCATCGGGCGACCGGGTTTTCAATTCAAGGATGAAAACCGTACGAAAGGAATGAAAATATAGAATTTTCATTGACCTGAAAAGTCATTTGGAGTGAAATTCGTTCCAAATGACTTTATTTCTAAACAAGATTGAAGGCTGGTCGGATTAAATTCTGTATCTTTGCAGATAGTTATAATACTGATGATTAAAATGTAAAATGGCTAATTTCAACCCATATATAGATAAGATTGATATGGATTTTTGGCGTGAACTTTGCACCAAAGAGGGTAAACTATGCCATTATAAAAAAGGGGAGTATTTTCTTCATCGTGGAGAAAGAACTAAATATTTCGGTTTCATTGAATTAGGATATTTCAAATATACTATAATTGATACAGATGGAAACGAGCATATCACAGGTTTGGCATTATGTAATACCTTAGCCGGAGATTTTTATAGTTCAATTCGAAATGAATTGTCTTTGGTTGATCTTAAAGCAATGACTGATTCAGATGTATGGGTTTGTAGTACCAACTTTCTTAGGCAAATACTAAAAGAAAATATAGAGTTACGCTGTTTTATAGCAGAAGAATTATTCCGCCAATCTCATGGTCGTTATCTCAACCTCTATCGACAATCACCCAAAGAACGATATTTGGAACTGATAGAACGCTGTCCTGATTTACTGCAAGATATAACACTCAAAGACTTGGCATCATATCTGCAAATCACGCCGACATATCTTAGTCGTATCCGTAAGGAAATTACTTTTGGCAAGGAATAATACTCTCAAATAAGTGCCTGTAATGCAACTCTCAAAATAGTTTGAGAGTTGTTTCGTTTTATACCCGTAATTTTGCAACAAAAAAAACTTGCAAATCTTATGAGAAGATTAAGTGCTATTTTTCTAATGTTATGCAGTGCTTTATGTTCCCCAGTATGGAGCCAGCACACAATAAAAGGAGTTGTTAAAAACAAGGAAACGCAGCCCATATCCGGTGCAAGCATAATAATACATTTATTACAAGACACGCTGAACCATAAAGGATGTATAACTGATGATAACGGACAATTCATCATCGAGAAAATAGAATCCGGCAAATACAGCGTTGAAATATCATTTCTCGGTTATGCAGACTACCGACAGGAATTAGTATTAGACCAATCTCTTGATTTAGGGGAAATAATATTGGCTGAAAATAATATGATATTGAATGAAGTCGTAGTGGCTGCAAGCATGGTCAAAAGATTTGCTGATAAAAAAGAATATAAACTTACCAACATAGAAAAAAAGCAATATAGCAGTGCTTTGTTGGCATTGGAACACCTGCCCAAAATACAGGTTATTGATTATAATGTAAATTCAGTCGATGGAAAGGCTGTCAAGATTCTTATAAACGGCATACCGTCAACGCCGA
Organism: Bacteroides sp. L10-4; assembly: GCF_013373675.1. Lineage (NCBI taxonomy): Bacteria > Pseudomonadati > Bacteroidota > Bacteroidia > Bacteroidales > Bacteroidaceae > Bacteroides > Bacteroides sp. L10-4. The sequence continues at coordinate 5,149 of NZ_JABXJH010000077.1, read as the reverse complement.
CTGACCTTTCTGTGATTTCTTCCGAAAATATTTCTAAATTAGATTATTACACCCAACCGCCTATCCAATATTCCAACATGGGGTTGGGTGCAGTAATCAATGTTATAACCAAAGAAAAACACAATGGAGGTTCTGTAGGCATCAATACCCAAAATGCTGTTACTACCGGATTTGGTAATAATGCAATGAATTTCAAATATAACTGGGGTAATTCACAGCTTGGAGTAACATATAACATTAATTACCGCAACTACAACAAACGCATATTGGATGAAGATATAAGTTATGCTGTAGAAGGCACAATTTATCAAAAGCAAAAAAATGGCAAGAAAAGTCCATACGCATATGAGCAGCAAATGGCTGAAATCAGTTTCAACAACTCCAAATCGGACAACTACATCTTCAGCACCAAACTCTCATTCAATTCCCTGAATCGCAGACGCTCTTCCGCTCAGGATATTATATCTACCGTCAATGATAGGATATTTGAAAAGATTGGGCAAAGTTCTGATAAAGACAAATACATTAGCCCTGTATTGGATATGTATTTCAGCAAAACATTTAATGCCAGGCATGAGTTGACGATGAACCTTGTCGGGACTTACTACAAATCTGATTATGATTATCAATATTCCGAGTTGAGCGATGGGTTGACTGACTTTGAAACGGCAACAGATATAAATCTCGACAAGTATTCGCTTATCGGAGAAGCCATATATAACTACAATATGAAGACGGCACAGTTATATGTCGGTTCCCGGTATATGCACAACAACAGTACACAGCAGAATCTCTCTTCAAACAATCAGACACTGACGAATGAAATCTATTCTTATATAGGAGCTACAGGTATGCTTGGAAAAAAAATCAATTATAGTGTCAGTGCCGGAGTAAACGGAAATATATTTACCACAATAGATAACAAGGAATACAAGTTCATTTATTTCAGACCACAAGTAAAACTTGGCTATTTCATAGACGAAAGTTCAGACTTGACATTCAATTATGAAGTGAATACAGACAACCCTGCCGTTTCTTCATTGACATATAATCCTTATTACAAGGATGCCAATTATCTGTTTGCTGGTAATCCGAATCTAAAGCCAAGCAACAACCATGATCTGTCTTTGTCATATTTCAAAGGCTTTAAGAAATTTGTTCTCAATGCAGAAGTCGCGTACTCTTATGACAAAGATGCCATAGCTCCAGTTTTTCAATCAGACGATACGAATATCATTGAGACATTCGGAAATTTGGATAATGCACAGAACATGAAAGCCAGCCTGTTTTTACAGTGGTATCCATTTTCAAATAATATTTTACGACTAAGACTGTATTCCGAAGTATTCCACCAAATCAACGTTTTTGGAAACGAAAAATGGAATCATACAGGATACTCTTTTATCCCATCCATAAATTTAGCTTACAAAAAATGGGGCGTTTCGGTATTCTATCAGACTGAAAAGAAATCTCTTGTAGGTCAGACAATGAAAACAATTCCAAGTATGGCAAGCGTAGAAGTGTCGTACTGTCCGATTAAAAACCTCACTTTGACAGGAGGAATAAGATATCCATTCTATGACTCGTGGAAACAGACAACATCTGTATCAGGGACATCACTCCTACAACGAACTGAAACAGAACGCATAATCAATAATGCCAATATGGTCTATATCAACATTGTATATAATTTCACATTCGGCAAAAACAAGCCCAACTTGAAATTAAAAATGCAAAACAAAGACAATGATTCAGGAATACTTAATAGATACTGATTTATTCTTCAAAAGATATTATAATAGCAACAATATGAAAAAGAAACTTACCCTACTTGCGTCAATCATCGCCTGCACCCTTCTCAGCCTCACCTCCTGCGAAAAGCATGACGGCATCAACTACCTCAAATCCAAATGTACAGCCGAACTGAACGGACAAACGTACATTGACCAACAACCTTACACATATATATTTGGTCCGACGCACCCCACACCTTTTTTGGAATATAGCCAATATGAAGCTACGTTTGAAACCTATCTAAGTACAGAGAGAGGGGGCAAGATTGCCTATATTGTGAGAATCAATCTGTTTGTGGATATACCGGAAGAATTTTTTCTCCAGCCGCAAACGATAGAAAAGATAGATATAGCAGATGCCGATGCCCTGATTTCGTATCGGGATTACCGCCAGTATTGCAAGGACAACAAAGTGTCATACGCCACAGTGAATGGCGAAGTGATAGACGAGGGTACTTTCCAAATCACTCCCTACAACAAGACCGAAGGGCAAATCTACTGCACTAACGGCAATGGTACATTTACTTTACAGTTCAGCGAAGGAACATTAAAAGGAGAATTCTATTTAGAATAACATAGAGATACATATTAGGAATGTCCGTAATCTATATGTGAAATACAACCTCTATTTATAACCTGGGTACAGTGATAATTGTTTCATTTTCTTGACTCTGCTAATAGTAATTGGCTTCGTGCCTGATACTCATAGGGGGAGAGTGTTTTTTCTTCATAAAGTTACGCATAAAAAGTGGAATATGGAAAAGTAGGGCAACGATATTGATAGGTAGGCGTTTTAGGCAATATCCTCAAAAAGCATGAAGGCGATAAAAGCCTATTTCAGTCAGGTTAGGACTTCGCTACGTTACTTGTCCGTAACCATACGGAAGATGAACTTTCCGACTGCTTGCAAAATGGCGAAGATTGCTATTTTATAGTGAGTTCCAATTGCCTCCTATCTACAAATCACACCGACCTATCTTAGCCGTATCCGTAAGGAAATTGCTTTTGGCAAGGAATAATACTCCCCAATATGTGCCTGTAATGCAACTCTCAAAATAGTTTGAGAGTTGTTTCGTTTTATACCCGTAATTTTGCAGTAGTATTTAAAACTAAAAAATTGGATAATATGAACTATCAACTTAAATTGTGGAGCATGATATTGCTTCTAAATATTGGACTATTGGCAAGTTGCAGTGATGATGACAATGATTCTGAGCCAATATTGGCCGCTTCGGAACTGTTGCAAACAACCTGGAATGCTTGTGTTTGCGATTATGACGCGGATGGAAAAGAGGTCGTAAACGAAGAGTATCTGATTGTGGAATTTCTCACTGAGACTCAGGGTAAAAGTATCAATGGTGAAGGTAGCGGTGATCCTTCTGCAGTATGGGACTTATACTATTGCATAGATGGTAGAATCATTACTTTTAAGAATAGTGCTTTGGTAGGCAATTGGACAGTTATTGAAAAGTCCAAGAATCGCATTGTACTTCAGTCTTATCGTCCGGAAAAATCAGTGGCGGCATTGACCAAACTGCATTGATATGATGAAAACTTTTAGAAATGCACAAACCGCAATAAGAGTAATAGGCTGCTGTTTATTCATCTTTGTGGTCTCATGTAAGCAGGCTTCGATGCTGCATCAGGAAAACGGTTGGTATCTTATCACAGACGGACAGAAGGATAGTCTTGCAAGCAGGCCGATTGTAACCGTCAAGGATTTTGCTGCGATAGAACTTGTTTCTGATGATTATGGTCTCCGAGCTATATCGGGAAGTGTAAATAAGCAGAAACAAAAAGTCTGGGCAGATGCTACAGAACAAGCTATTGGGCAACGGATAGGTTTTGTATTTAATGATACAGTTATTACCGCCCCGATGGTCAATGCAAGAATAGAAAGCGGTACTTTTCAAATCAGTCCCCCGCACAGGCATGATTTAGAACGTATCTTTGAGATTCTACAAAAAGAAATTGAGACATCAAGGTTGGAACATTAAATATTAACTATAAAATGGGGACATTAGGCTGTGTGAGCGATATGCTCCAGCGAGATAAGGAGAACAGGGCACTGTGCAAGATAGGGCGTGAGCGGATGAAGGAAACTCGTCGCCGATTGCTCGAAGTAAGTGTCTCCTCTCCCTCCTCCCACCTCTCGTTGGAACAATTGGAGGATATTCGAAAGAATACATTGGAAAAGGAGGAATTGGAGCGTAAGAAACTCAATAGAGCCTTTTTAGTCATAGGCTGCATTGTATTGGCAGGCCTTCTCTTTCTTTGCTTATTTATTACCTGCCAACTAACGTAAGTTCCACATCGGACAAACGGGCAAATCCACGAAGAATTTTGGCGTTAGTGAAAGTCGCAGTAATAAAACAAAAGGAATAGATATGGATAAATGCAAAATAAGACGTTGGCTTAAAGATGATTTTTCCACTTTGGCTAAATATCTTAATAATAAAAAGATATGGGATAATTGCCGTGATAGTCTGCCATATCCTTACTTTGAGAGCGATGCGCAACAATTTATCCGATTCGTTTTAAATCAAAGCGAACAAAATAATTATTGCATCGAAGTAAATCAGGAGGCTGTCGGCAACATAAGTTTTTCTCGTGGCATTAACGTGGAACGCTACAATGCTGAATTAGGGTATTGGCTTGCCGAACCTTATTGGGGTAAAGGGATTATGACTCAAATGTTAGTACTTGCTATTCGTAGCTATTTTTTTCATACAGATGTGATACGTGTTTATGCAAATGTTTATGCTGGTAATATGCCATCAATGAGAGTATTAGAGAAAATAGGATTTCGCAAATGTGGCATACATCGTAATGCCTATTTCAAGAATGGGAATTTTTTAGATTGCCACTGTTATGAATTGCTAAAAGCTGATTTTAGGATATGAATATTATGATACGCAAATTAACACAAGATGAATATAACAATGCTGCCGATTTGTCCTATCAAGTATGTATGGAATGTGGCAGGAATGATTTCACCCAAGAAGGTATCGAAACCTTTAAAAGTTTCGTGTATGACACATCGTTGATGAATGCACTTGACATATATGGAGCTTTTGACAAGCATTTATTGATAGGAATAATTGGTGTACATCGGGAAAAGCAACATATATCCCTCTTCTTTGTCTTGCCGCACTATCATCGGCAAGGAATAGGAAAATCGCTATTTGATTATGTGATGAGTGATTGTAATTTTACTTATATAACAGTTCATTAGTGTCCCATAAAAAATAGGGACTAGTTAAACATTAAATAAATTTGGCCCATTTGGTCCGAAACGGTCTTTGTCATATTGAAATTTAGTTTTGTCGAAGAGGTCTTTCAAGTGCGTTTTGTCA
>NZ_JABXJH010000076.1:0-13649 GCF_013373675.1 Bacteroides sp. L10-4 | reverse complement strand
GATTCTGAAACATGGAAGAAAGGCAAAGTCGCTTGTCAAATATGGATTGGAAGAGATTTCGACCATACTTATGCGTCCGACTTATACCCCAAAATTCGATGTTTTCAAATTTTTGTCATGTACTTAAAGAACTTGCATGTTTATAAAATCTCTTTTCGACCGGACAGCTTCGTTCTTCGGTCTGCTTTTTTTATCCCCAATCTTATTGGTTGTAGCCATACTAATCCGTATAAAAATGCCCGATGGTCCGGTGATATTTACCCAGCGCAGGGTGGGACAACATGGACGTTTGTTCACGATGTACAAGTTTCGTTCGATGACGGTGGGGCATGGCGGTTCTTCTGTGTCTGTGGCAGGTGAGAGCCGCATCACGCTGTTGGGAGCAAAACTCCGTAAGTATAAACTGGATGAGTTGCCTGAACTTTGGAATGTATTGGTTGGCGATATGAGTTTTGTGGGTCCTCGTCCTGATGTTCCGGGATATGCTGATAAATTGATGAGCGATGACCGAAGGATGCTTTTGCTGAAGCCCGGAATAACTGGTCCTGCCAGCCTGAAATATCGAAATGAGGAAGAATTGCTGGCTGGACAGGCCGATCCTCAGAAATATAATGATGAGGTACTGTTTCCTGATAAAGTACGGATAAACATTGAATATTTGGATAATTGGTCTTTCTGGTATGATATTAAAATCATTGTTTATACGGTCTTTGGAAAGAATTTATAAAATCCTTTCTTTTCTTTTTATTCCTCATTACGTGAGGAAATCGAATCATTAGAATAATCACATATGTTTATGGATAAAAGAATATATCTTTGCCTTGCCCACATGAGCGGCAAGGAGATGGGTTTCATACAGGAAGCCTTCGATACGAACTGGGTAGTTCCGCTCGGTCCGAATGTGAATGCCTTCGAGCAGGATTTGGAATGCTTCGTTGGGCAGAATAAAAAGGTGGTGGCTTTGAGTGCTGGTACTGCTGCTGTGCATCTGGCCCTGCTTGCTTGTGGAGTGGGGCAGGGTGACGAAGTGATAGTACAGAGTTTCACCTTCTGTGCTTCTTCGCATCCAGTGACCTATCTTGGTGCTACTCCGGTATTCGTAGATTCTGAGGCTGATACTTGGAACATGGACCCGGTTCTTCTGGAGCAGGCTATCAGGGATCGTATCGACAAGACCGGCCGGAAGCCCAAAGCGATTGTTCCGGTAGCTTTGTATGGGATGTCCTACAAGATAGACCAGATTATGGAAGTGGCAGATAAATATGATATTCCGATTATTGAAGATGCTGCTGAAGGTTTTGGAAGCAAATTTGACGGGCAAGTCCTCGGAACCTTTGGTAGATACGGCGTGCTTTCATTCAATGGTAACAAGATGATAACCACCAGTGGTGGTGGCGCTTTGATTTGTGCTGATGAGGAGTCTAAGCGTGAGATTATGTTTTATGCTACCCAAGCCCGTGAATCTTATCCTTATTACCAGCATGAATGTATAGGCTATAATTACAGGATGAGTAATATCTGTGCAGGTATCGGCCGCGGTCAGATGATAGTGGTGGATGAGCACATAGCACACCATAAGTATCTGTGTGGTCTGTATCGTGAGCTGTTGGCTGATGTGGAGGGGATTACGCTTCATGAGAATCCTTCTGGACGCTATGACAGTAATTATTGGCTGAATACGGTACTACTTGATGAGGACCTGCATGTGAAGGGTGAGGAAGATGCCTACCGTGAGACTGTAAAAGGTGCTGTGGGTGGTGCTGCAGGTGTTACGCATGAGTCGGTTAGCGCCCATACTTCTTGTGAACCCAATCGTAATGTGGAAGCCATGCGCCTATGGTTGGATAAGGTGGGTATCGAGAGCCGTCCTTTATGGAAACCTATGCATCTTCAACCGGTTTATGCTAATAATCCTGCCTATGTTAATGGTGTTAGTGAAGGCCTATTCAAACGGGGGCTTTGCTTGCCGAGTGGTCCTTATGTGACGGATGAGGATGTGAGATACATAGTAGATGAAATGAAGAAGTGTATATTGTAGAAATATTTTTCTGTTGATTTATAGTACTTTATCACTTTTCTCAGAAAAACTGCTCCCAAGCGTCTTTTTTCTTTGGCTACATAGTTTTTAATCCTCACCTTTGCATCGTTGATCAACGAAACGTGTGAATAGGAAAACGAATTTAAATCTCTAAAGAAAAAAAGTATGAGTGTAATTTTCAGGACGGTGGAGAGACCGTCGGACCCCAGGGTTGAAAACTCTCCCAAGAAGTATTATCCGCAGTTGGTGACATTGGGGCAAAGCGTGGATTTGGCATTTATTGCGCAGAAGATGCAGGACCGCTCTTCTCTGTCTATCGGTGACATTAAGAGTACGATGCAGAACTTTGTGGAGAAGCTGAAAGAGCAGTTGCTGGAAGGAAAGACAGTTAATATATCCGGGCTGGGTGTCTTTATACTGGCAGCCAAATCGAAAGGTGAGGAAAAGGCTGATGACGTGACAGCCAAGAGCGTGGAGAGCGTCCGTATCTGTTTTCAGGCGAATAAGGAACTGAAGATATCGAAGTCTGCCACCCGTGCCGGAGAAAAGCTGGATTTGGTGAGCTTGGATGATTATCTCAAAGGGAAGACTTCTACAGATGGTGGCTCCGGTTCGGAAGGAGGAGGCTCTGATTCGGATGGAGACCAAGGCGAGAATCCATTGGGATAGCGGTAGCTATGAATTATTAATCGTATAATGGATAATCTTTATGAAGAAAACGTGGAATGTGATTTTGAAATTTATTATTGCCGTAGCGAGTGCTGTGGCAGGTGTGATTGGCAGACAGACAATGATGTTTTAGTCCGATAGGATTTGATAAATAAAAAAATGAGAAGAGCTGCTGGCAGGAAATCTGTCGGCAGCTCTTTTTTAGTAAGCATCCGGAGAGTGTGTGGACCGGACAAACTGCAGAATCAGGTAACTAACCACAGTTGCAACATTATAGGCTCAAAAAAACAATAGCGACTGCAACTATTAGGTTCATAGTGACAGTCGCTATTATTGTATAGAAAGGGGCAACACCTAGTTCTTCGAATGCTTACGTTTATGCGGGGTTAGCTGAATGTTTATGCTTAAAGTGCAGTTCTTGTAAGGAGGTAAATTGTTCTTTTGTCATAATGAAAAAGTATGTTCAGGCACGCCATTTTTTATTCTCCTTTTCGTCCTTAAATAAAACATTTTACTACACTTATCCAGCTTTTTCTGCCTAAAAAGTCTCTTGTATCTAAGTTTTTTATAAATTTGCACCCTTAAAATAGAGAAGATGGCTTTTGACGTACCAAGAAATATGCCAGTTAAGAGTATTTTCAATCGTAAATCGTAAAATTGTCAAATAGTAAATATCAAGATGGGTAAGAAGTTTGCCGAATATTCGAAACTTGACCTTTCCGAAGTGAATGGAAAAGTGTTGAAGAAATGGGACGAAAACCAGGTTTTCGCCAAGAGTATGACAGAACGTGAAGGTTGTCCTTCTTTCGTGTTTTTCGAAGGCCCCCCCTCGGCCAATGGTATGCCGGGCATTCACCACGTAATGGCTCGCTCCATTAAGGACATTTTCTGCCGTTACAAGACGATGAAGGGATTTCAGGTAAAGCGTAAAGCCGGATGGGATACTCACGGACTGCCTGTGGAACTGGGTGTGGAAAAGGCACTCGGTATAACCAAAGAGGATATTGGCAAGACTATTTCCGTGGCAGAATACAATGCTGCCTGCCGCAAGGACGTCATGAAGTTCACCAAAGAGTGGGAAGACCTGACCCACAAGATGGGCTACTGGGTGGACATGAATAACCCCTATATAACTTACGACAACCGCTATATCGAAACCTTGTGGTGGCTGCTGAAACAGCTCTACAAGAAAGGATTGCTTTATAAAGGATATACCATACAGCCGTATTCTCCCGCTGCCGGTACAGGACTCAGTTCGCACGAGCTGAACCAGCCCGGATGCTACCGTGACGTAAAAGATACAACCGTAGTGGGGCAGTTCAAGATAAAGAATCCGAAGCCGGAAATGGCAGAGTGGGGGACTCCTTACTTCTTGGCATGGACTACCACTCCGTGGACATTGCCCAGCAATACCGCGCTCTGTGTAGGGCCTAAGATTGACTATGTGGCCGTGCAGACCTACAACAGCTATAATGGTGAGAAGATAACCGTCGTTCTGGCAAAAGCATTGCTCTATGCACACTTCAACAAAAAAGCGGAAGGCATTGCATTAGAGGATTATAAGCCGGGAGATAAGCTGATACCTTTCAAGGTTGTAGGTGAATACAAGGGACCGGACTTGGTAGGCATGGAGTACGAGCAACTAATCCCGTGGGTAAAGCCGATAGACGTAGCCGAAGACGGCAGTTGGACTGCCAGCAACAAAGGCTTCCGTGTAATCGCGGGTGATTATGTGACGACCGAAGACGGTACGGGTATCGTACACATAGCCCCGACCTTTGGTGCGGATGATGCCTTTGTGGCCCGCGCCGCAGGCATACCTTCCCTATTCATGATAAACAAGAAGGGTGAGACCCGTCCGATGGTGGATCTCACCGGTAAATTCTATCTGATGGATGAATTGGATGAGGATTTCGTAGAGGCATGTATTAACGTAGACTTGTATAAGGAGTATCAGGGCAAGTGGGTAAAGAATGCATACGACCCTCAATTCACCGTAGACGGTAAGTATAATGAGCAGGCTGCACAAGCTGCCGAATCATTGGATGTTGAGCTCTGCATGATGATGAAAGCTGCCCGTCAGGCATTTAAGATAGAAAAGCACGTACACAACTATCCGCACTGCTGGCGTACGGACAAACCCGTATTGTACTATCCGCTGGATAGTTGGTTCATCCGTAGCACCGCCTGTAAGGAACGTATGATGGAGTTGAACAAGACCATTAACTGGAAGCCGGAAAGCACCGGTACGGGACGTTTCGGCAAGTGGCTGGAAAACCTGAATGACTGGAACCTCAGCCGTTCACGCTATTGGGGTACTCCACTGCCCATCTGGCGTACAGAGGACAATAGCGAGGAAAAGTGTATCGAGTCTGTAGAAGAGCTCTACAACGAAATAGAGAAATCTGTGGCTGCCGGCCTGATGCAGTCTAACCCTTACAAGGAGAAGGGCTTCCAGCCGGGCATATATACCGAAGAGAATTACGACAAGATAGACTTGCACCGTCCTTACGTGGACGATGTCATCCTTGTCTCTAAAGACGGCAAGCCGATGAAGCGCGAAACGGACCTGATTGACGTATGGTTTGATTCCGGTGCCATGCCTTATGCACAGATACATTATCCATTTGAAAATAAGGAATTGCTGGACAGCCATCAGGTATATCCTGCCGATTTCATAGCCGAAGGAGTAGACCAGACACGCGGCTGGTTCTTCACGCTGCACGCCATTGCCACGATGGTGTTCGACAGCATTTCTTATAAGGCTGTCATCTCTAACGGTCTGGTGCTCGACAAGAACGGGAATAAGATGTCTAAGCGTCTGGGCAATGCCGTAGACCCCTTCTCTACCATCGAGAAATATGGTTCCGACCCGTTACGCTGGTACATGATTACCAACTCTTCTCCGTGGGACAATCTCAAGTTCGACGTGGATGGAGTGGAAGAGGTACGCCGCAAGTTCTTCGGAACACTCTATAACACCTATTCATTCTTCGCCCTCTACGCTAATGTAGACGAATTTGAATACAAGGAAGCCGATGTGCCAATGGCAGAACGTCCTGAGATAGATCGATGGATTCTCTCTGTACTGAATACGCTGGTAAAGAACGTAGATGCCTGCTACAATGAATACGAGCCCACGAAGGCAGGACGTCTGATTTCAGAATTCGTGAACGACAACCTTTCCAACTGGTACGTTCGTCTGAACCGCAAACGCTTCTGGGGTGGCGGCATGACGCAGGACAAGCTTTCCGCATTCCAGACGCTTTATACTTGTCTGGAAACCGTAGCCAAACTGATGGCGCCTATCGCCCCGTTTTATGCTGATATGCTGTATACAGATCTGGTTACTGCTACCGGACGTGACAATGTTGTTTCGGTACACCTTGCCAAGTTTCCCGAATATAAAGAGGAAATGATAGACAAGGGATTGGAAGCTCGTATGCGAATGGCACAAGACATCACTTCTATGGTATTGGCACTGCGCCGCAAGGTGAACATCAAAGTCCGCCAACCGCTTCAGTGCATCATGATACCGGTAGTGGATGAGGAACAGCGTGCACATATCGAGGCAGTGAAAGCGCTTGTCATGAACGAGGTGAACGTGAAAGAAATCAAGTTTGTGGACGGTGCTGCCGGCGTGCTGGTAAAGAAAGTAAAATGTGACTTCAAGAAGCTGGGACCGAAATTCGGTAAGCAGATGAAAGCCGTGGCTGCTGCTGTGGCAGAAATGTCCCAGAATGCCATTGCCGAGTTGGAGAAGAACGGCTCTTATACATTTAATTTGGATGGTGCAGAAGCTGTGATTGAAACAGCAGATGTGGAAGTCTTCAGTGAGGATATTCCAGGATGGCTGGTTGCCAACGAGGGCAGACTGACCGTAGCTCTGGAAGTTACCGTCACCGAAGAACTGCGCCGTGAGGGTATTGCACGCGAGCTGGTAAACCGCATTCAGAATATCCGTAAGTCGAGCGGTTTTGAGATAACAGATAAAATAAAGATTACATTATCAAAAAATCCTCAAACAGATGATGCGGTCAATGAATATAATAACTATATTCGCAACCAAGTTTTAGGAACTTCACTGATACTGGCAAACAACGTAGAAAATGGTACGGAACTGAACTTCGACGATTTCTCGTTGTACGTGAGTGTAGTGAAAGAATAATTAAATACTAACCTGATTAATACGTAAAAGTTATGATAGAAAAGACAAGATACTCGGATGCTGAATTGGAAGAATTCCGCGCTATCATTATGGAAAAATTAGAGTTGGCACAACGTGACTATGATTTGTTGAAAGCCAGCCTGACAGGTGCAGATGGTAACAATACCGATGATACATCTCCTACATACAAAGTGCTGGAAGAAGGAGCAAGCACTTTGTCCAAGGAAGAAACCACACGTCTGGCTCAACGCCAGTTGAAGTTCATCCAAGGATTGCAGGCGGCTTTGGTGCGCATTGAGAACAAAACATATGGCATTTGTCGCGAAACTGGCAAGCTGATACCGGCAGAGCGTCTTCGTGCAGTGCCCCATGCCACTTTGAGCATCGAAGCTAAAAACAACGGCAAGAAATAAAAATGGATAAATTCTTTACGAAAGGCCGGATAGCCTGCCTTGTCATATTTTCGGTATTGGTTATAGACCAGATTATCAAGATTTGGATAAAGACCCACATGTACTGGCATGAGAGTATCCGGGTCACAGATTGGTTCTATATATACTTTACCGAGAATAGTGGTATGGCTTTCGGGATGGAAATATTTGCCAAACTATTCCTGACCTTATTTCGCATTGCTGCGGTCACAGTCATTGGCTGGTTTCTGCACAAGTTCGTGAAGCAAGGTATGAAGACCGGATTTATCATCTGTATGTCTTTAGTCTTGGCGGGAGCCTTGGGAAACATTGTCGACAGTGTGTTCTATGGTGTGTTGTTCAATGAAAGCACCCATTCGCAGATAGCCTCCTTCATGCCTAAAGGAGGGGGGTATGCCTCATGGTTCCATGGTAAGGTAGTGGATATGTTCTATTTTCCCATCATTGACACAAACTGGCCTATGTGGATGCCGTTTGTTGGTGGAGAACATTTCATTTTCTTCAGCCCGATATTCAATTTTGCGGATGCAGCAATCAGTTGCGGTACCATTGCTTTATTGTTGTTCTACAGCAAGGACTTCAATGATGCCTATCATGCTACCATAAAGAAATCATGAAAAGAATAAATCGAGTTCAATGGTGTAGCGTAGTCCTTCTGGCATTCAGTCTGACGGCTTGTAAGGTGAAAAGGCCTGAGACCGTTTTTCCGGATGCCAAGATGGAAAACGTGCTTTATGATTATCACATAGCCAAAGCTATGGGTGAAGAAGTGCCGCATAATGAAAGTTATAAGCGGGTGCTCTACATTGAATCGGTTTTTAAGAAATATGGTATCACTCAGGCTGATTTTGACTCTTCCATGGTCTGGTTTTCCCGTAATCCAGAAGTACTTACCAAAATTTATGAGAAAGTGAATGTACGGTTGAAAGCCGAAAGAGACGGTATCAACCACTTGATTGCCCTGCGTGACAACAAGCCGAAAGAATCACTTCCGGGAGACAGTATCGACGTGTGGATATGGCAGCATATCTATCAGTTGACGGGTATGCCCATGGACAACAAAATAACGTTTACGTTGCCTTCAGACACCAATTTCCACGACCGTGACACGTTGCGCTGGAGCGTACGCTTCCGTTTCCACAACGGTGCACCGGACAGCATACATGCTCCGTTGATGGCAATGCAGATTCTTTACGAAAAGAATGACAGTGTCATCAGTACCATTAGGAAAGTACAGAACACAGGGACTGAAACGCTCACCTTATTTGCCGATACCTTAGGAGAAATCAAGGAGATACGCGGATTCATTTACTATCCGCAGCAGGAGGCTCCACAACCTTTGTTGGCAGACCGTATCTCACTGATGCGCTATCACGCTACGGACAGCTTGGCGATTGCCCCCAATGACAGCCTTCATCAAGCGATAGACTCCCTTCGCAAAAACAGTATCGAAGAACCTGAGAAGTTGAAACCTCTGGAAATTCAGGAGCAGAGAAATGCCACGACTCCCAGAGCCATACGCCCCCGTCCGCAAGCATGAAACGCTACGCTTCTCATTTTCTATTTCTTCCTGGGCATGGTTGTCTGAAACAATATGTGGTGGAGATGGATGAAGGACAGGGTGCATCGCGTGTCTTCCCATTGACAGAAGAGGTGGAGAATACGGAATGGCTACCGGGAGTTATAGTCTTGCTTCCTTTTGAAGAAGCTCATTTGGGGCAGGAAACCGTTGGTCTGTCTTTCGACAAGTGTCACAATATATTGACGGCAGTTCCTCCGGGTATCGAGGAGGAACTGCCTTATTTGGTTCCTTGGTTATTTTCCCCTTTCGATTTTACTACAATGCAGCCTGGCGCCGGAACTCAGCGCAAACTACTGCAGTAGCAATAGCTACGTTCAACGACTCCGCCGACTCACGGCTGGCGGGATAATTCGGAATATATAATTTGCGGTTAATGAGTGATTTAACTTCTTTTCCTATGCCATTTCCCTCGTTGCCCATCACAATTAATCCGTTTTTTGAAAGAGATTGTCCATACATGTTTTCCCCGTCCAGAAAAGTACCATAAACGGGAATGTCCTTTAATGAACGAATCAACTCGGGCAGGGGAGTGTAGTGCAGCCTGACACGTGCGATGCCTCCCATTGTGGCCTGCACAGTTTTGGGATTATAAATATCCACTGTGTTGGGTGAACAGAATATATGCTCTATCCCAAACCAATCGGCAAGGCGGATAATCGTTCCCAGATTGCCGGGATCTTGCACATCATCCAGAGCTAGACAAAGGGAGCGGCTGATGACAGAAACATCCGTCTCTTCATCCGGCTGTCGAAACACAGCCAGCACTTGTTGGGGCGTTTTCAGTAGGCTGGCACGCGAAAGTTCCTCTTCAGACACTTCCGTGACATCCGTTACAGAAAGAGGTTGGTTCCGGGAAAGCCATTCCGAGGTTGCCAGCAGGAACTGGCAAGAGAAATGTCCCAACAAATCCCCTACGAGTTTAGGTCCTTCTGCCAGAAATACCTTGTCTGCTTTCCGGTTCTTTTTTTGCTCCAACGAACGGATATATTTGATGCGGTTTTTACTTAATGTCATAGGATACACATGTTATCATTTGACAAAAATACGTGATTATTTCAATATAATCAAAAACTCTGCACTCTTCCGGTGTTTTTTATTTCGAGAACAAAAAAATACAAGTATATTTGTAGTTGTTTATGCGCAATTAATGACTCGGTATGGATAAAAGTTTCCGCTACGCGATACTTGCTACTATTGCACTTTTGTTGGCTTCCTGTTCTTCTACCAAATATGTGCCGGACGGCTCGTATTTGCTGGATGAAGTGCGCATACATACTGACAATAAGGAAGTAAAACCATCCAATCTCTCCATGTACATCCGGCAGAATCCCAATGCGAAGTGGTTCAGTCTGATAAAGACTCAGTTGTATGTTTACAACTGGTCCGGGCAGGACTCTACACGCTGGATAAACCGTATATTGAGGAAATTAGGAGATGCTCCGGTCATATACAGTGAGGAGGAAACCAACCGGACTAGGGAAGAAATCACTAAGGCTGTGCAGAATATGGGCTATATGGGCGCTCTGGTGGAACCGGTACGCCAAGTCCAGAAGAAAAAGATGAAGTTGGTCTATAAGGTGACAACCAGTAAACCCTATAAAGTACGTACCTTGAGATATGATATCCGAGACAGTAAAATAAAGGAATACATACAGCAGGATTCCGCAGTGACCCTATTATCCGAAGGCATGTATTTTGATGTCAATGTACTGGATGCAGAACGCCAGCGCATCACGAACAAACTGCTTCAGAATGGATATTACAAGTTCAACAAGGAGTATATATCCTATACCGCGGATACCGTCCGTAATTCTTATCTGGTAGATTTGACGCTGCACTTGGCTCCATATAGGCAGCACAACGAGGACACACCGCAGAATCATCAGCAATATACTATCAATAAAGTGAGTTTCATTACCGACTATAATGTGTTGCAGGCATCCCCCTGGAACAGCATCGAGGTGAATGATTCGTTGCATTACAAAGGCTTCCCTATCTACTACAAAGACAAACTTTATCTGCGTCCCAAAGTGCTGATTAACAACCTGCACATCACTCCGGGAACTCTCTACAACGAACAGAACGTACAGCGTACCTACTCCAACTACGGACGCCTGCAAGCACTGAAATATACCAATATCCGTTTTTTCGAAGCGCAGCAGAGTGACAGTGCAAAACTCAACGCCTATGTGATGCTGACCAGAGGCAAACATCAGTCCGTATCCTTTGAAGTGGAAGGCACAAACTCTGCCGGCGACTTGGGTGCTGCCGCTTCGGTGGCTTTTCAGCACCGCAATATGTTCAAAGGTTCCGAAACACTCATGTTCAAGCTACGTGGGGCATACGAGGCTGTGTCCGGTTTGCAGAGTTCCTTGAATCAAGACTATATAGAATTAGGTGCGGAAGCAACCATCAACTTCCCACGGTTCATGTTTCCCTTTGTATCCAGCGATTTCAAGCGGAGAATAAGGGCTACTACAGAATTCGGATTGCAATATAACTACCAGATGAGACCGGAATTCACGCGCATTGTAGCATCTGCCGGATGGAGCTACAAATGGGGAGTACAACAACAACGTTCGCAGCACCGCATTGATTTGTTGGACATCAATTATCTGTATATGCCCAGCATAGATCAGACATTTAAAGAGGATTATTTGGAGAAAGACGAGAACTACATCCTCAAATATAATTATGAAGACCGTTTTATTGTCCGCACTGGTTATAGCTATATCTACAACAGTGCCGGAAGGGCATTTATGAATAATTCCAGTATCGGTAATTCCTATACCATCCGTCTCAATTTTGAATCGGCGGGTAACTTGTTGTATGCTGTGGCAAAGTTTGGAGGAATGAAGAAGAATACATCGGGAGAATACACCTTGTTGAACATTCCTTTTGCCCAATACCTGAAAGGCGATTTTGACTTTGCCAAGAACCTGGTCATTGACAACCGTAATTCGTTGGCATTTCATTTTGGTGCCGGTATTGCCATTCCTTACGGTAATGCAACGATGCTTCCATTTGAGAAACGCTACTTTTCCGGTGGCGCCAACAGTGTACGCGGTTGGTCTGTACGTGATTTGGGGCCCGGTTCCTTCTCCGGTGATAATAACTTCATGAACCAGTCGGGAGATATCAAGCTGGATGCCAGCATTGAATACCGCACACGGTTGTTCTGGAAATTCAGAGGAGCCCTCTTTGTAGATGCCGGAAATATCTGGACAATAAGGGACTATAAAGACCAGCCGGGAGGTCAATTTAAATTTGGCAAGTTCTATAAGCAGATTGCCGTGGCATATGGTTTAGGATTGCGTCTTGACTTGGATTTCTTTGTATTGCGTTTCGACGGAGGTATGAAGGCCATCAATCCGACCTATGAGAAGAAAAAAGACCGTTATCCCATTATTCATCCTAAATTCAGCCGTGATTTTGCTTTCCACTTTGCTGTGGGATATCCATTCTAAATATAAATGACAATGGATAATTAGGGACATTCAGTAAATAGTATAAAATTAGCCAACTAATTCATACACAAAATGTTGCGAATTAGTTGGCTTTTTTGTATCTTTAGGTATTCCCCCGAAAATAAGGTTTGACAGCCAAAACGGGGGAAATCCCCCAATAAAGATATGGCTAAGATAGAAAAAATTTCAGAAATTCACCCTACTTTGGGTTTTACAGAATTTGATATTCTGGAAAAATATCGCAAGAGTTTTAATGAGAGTGAGCTTGGCAGACTTCATTCAGTGTTTCCTTTTGAAGTTATGGCAAAAGCCATGGGACTGTCGGAAAATCGTCTTGGACGCAGGAACATATTCAGTCCTTCGGCAAAGATTGCCATTATGGTCCTGAAAGCCTATACCGGATTCTCTGACAGACATCTGGTGGAACATCTTAACGGCAACCTACATTACCAGATGTTCTGCGGAATCATGACAGATCCGTCTTTTCCCATAACCAACTACAAGATAGTCAGCGCCGTCCGTAATGAGATGGCATCCCGTCTTGACATTGAATCCCTCCAGGAGATACTGGCCACACACTGGAAACCTTATCTTGAGAACCTTCACGTGTGCATGACAGATGCCACCTGCTATGAGAGCCATATGCGTTTTCCTACAGACATGAAGCTTCTTTGGGAAAGCCTCGGCTCTACAGACATATATGCCTGCACTGCAGGGCTCTGGGCATAAGACGTCCTCGCAACAAATATGATGATGTTGCCAAGGCTTATCTGTCCTACTGTAAGAAAAGAAAGAGAAAGGCATCAAGGACAAGGATGCTCAAGCGTCGTATGATCAGGCTTCTTGAAAAACTTCTCATACAGATGGATGAAATTCATAGAGATTACGGAGCTGCACTACGATATACACAGGATTACCGGAAGCGTCTTTCCATCATCAGAAAAGTTCTTGTACAGGAAAAGGAAATATTTGAAGGCCGTAAGGTCAGTGACCGTATTGTCAGCATTGACCGTCATTATGTGCGTCCCATCGTAAGAGGTAAGGAAACGAAATCCGTCGAATTCGGTGCGAAGGTCAATAATATACAGACAGACGGCATATCGTTCATCGAACACATCTCGTTCAAGGCCTTCAATGAGGGTATACGCCTGAAGAACTGTATCCGTATGCAGCAGAAGCTCATGAAAGTGAGGGTAACATGTGTGGCAGGCGACTCCATATATGCCAATAATGCCAACAGAAAGTTCTGTACGAAATATGGGATATCCACTTCCTTCGTGCGCAAGGGAAGGGC
>NZ_JABXJH010000075.1:0-13857 GCF_013373675.1 Bacteroides sp. L10-4 | reverse complement strand
CATAAGCGGCCTTCAATTTGACCGCTAAGCTACGAATTCAAATCCGTTTCATTCTAAAGGACTGCTTAAAAGACTGTATTTCAATAATTTCAAAGACCGATTAGCTAACTTTTATTGGACAGTAGTGTATAAACATATTAAATCACACGATTATGAGCACGAAGAGTTTTTTACATGAAGTTATGAGCCTTGCATGGCAGTTCGTTCGCAAGAACGGTTTCACGATGTCAGAAGCATTAAAGTGCGCTTGGGCTAACATGAAATTGAAATTGCAGATGAAAAGCAAGATTGTGAAATTCTACTTTCAAAAGGTGGACGGTTCTGTGAGAGAAGCCTACGGTACACTAAATGAAAAGCTGATGCCGGCCATTGCTGGTACTGACAACAGAAAGAAGAACGACACCGTTCAAACTTACTATGATACTGAACGCCAAGAGTTCAGATGCTTTAAGAAAGCTAACCTTTTAAAAATTGCCTGATATGAGAAACTATAGAGTATGTGACAGTGTAGAAGCCTACGGGCTTGAGAAGGCTTTGGATAGGGCTTGTATAGACCTTGATAGAGTTGATAAGATGTCTGACACAGAGGCTTGTGCTTTCTGTAATACTGATACCAAAGAAGAGGCCTTAGAGGTTATTCAAGAAGAGATTGATTACATAGAGTTTCAACTTGATAGAATAGCAGTATGATAGAGGCATTGATAGTATTAGGCTGCTTGTATGCAAGTTATAGGCTTTTCAGAAAGCCGGGCGAGAAGTTCTTTTACGATGATTAATCACACGATTATATCACGCACGACAGCCCTATTGACAGCTAAAGACTGGCATCCGATAGCGAGAATCGGGTAGGGCACTATTGATTGGTTCTTTGGCAAGTCTGTGAAAGCAATTACGGTGTAATTCATAAGCCGTTTTTGCCAACCAAAGATAACGAACGCACATAAGCAAGTTGGGGCTTGCGAGTTGTGCAATGTTTAACAATTAATAGATGTGTAACCATAGTCTTTGAGGTGTAAGTAATGACGGATTAGGCGACCGACACGCACATCGACAATATAGCCCTATTGACAGCTAAAGACTGGCATCCGATAGCAAGAATCGGGTAGGGTACACAACCGCAGCAAAGGTCAGTGCTACTACCGTACTAAAAGCCACGGGCAAAGCGAAGTGCGCACCGTTTTACCTCATCCTTGTACGGGCGGTAAAATTTAAAATCACACGATTATGGGAAAAAGTATGTATAAATCACGTATGCCATATATAGGTATGCCGGTTAAGTGCAAGCATCCCGGATGGGAAAGCAGGATTGGGGCGATTTGCGCCATCAATGGAGATAGAATAATGGTAGAGTTCGGAAAGCACGATTTTGTAGAATTCTATAGTGATGAACTGGTTGCAATGACGATGTTATGAAGATAGTTATGTTCTCTTTTTCGTTGCTTGTACTGCTTTGTATGACAATGATATTATGTAATTCCATAATAAAGGATGGCCCTTTGTACCTGACGGGAATCGTGTTGACATCTACAATGTTTATTTTGTCTGTTATACTTGCAGTGATAACCGGCATGGAGTTACATGAAAAGTGTTAGTATAAACTGTTTTGTCGTGTTTTATTTTGTGTTTGTACTGGGTGTGCCGTCTGTGAAGATAGCGCACCTTTCTTATTGGGGCGTTCGGTGTAATGGCTAACACACCTCATTTGAGGAGACTGGCGGTTCGAGTCCGTCAACGCCCACCAATCATTCTAATATAACATTTATGGAAAAGGTAGAAAGTAAAGAGAAAATGAGAAACATGAAGAGAGGAGCCACGATAGAGCTGCCTATATCTTCACTTGAGACAATCCGCAACAACGTATCACTTCTAAATGCCAAGCATCTTCTTGAGGGTAAAAAATGGGCTTCAAAGTCTTATCCGAAAAAAGGTATTGTCGTTGTAAAAAGGGAGTCATAGTCATCTAACTCACACGATTATGGAACGGGTATTCACAGAACTCACCCCTGAATGCGAGATTACAGCACGGATGTATGCACAAGGGTATGAGAAAAAGGAAATCGCCAATTTCAAATGCCGGGCGGTTAGCACGATTAACAACCAATTGCAAAAGGCTTTTGAAATATTGCATGTACGGAATGGGAGAGAACTTGCAACAATGCTTTATGAACGGATAGCCGGTGTGAGGCTCACGATGGATTTTTCGCCTATAGTCCGTGTGTCCGTCGCATGTTGCTTACTGTGCATATTTTCTTTGTCACTTTACCACGAACAAGGTGATATGAGGAGGTTACGAAGATTTAGAATTGAACATATGGAAAGGGTAAGAGAATGAACATGGAGGATATTTTAAATAGTGGTGCCAATGTTACTTTGACAATAAAGTCCACTGATTTGAAAGAGTTCGCAGAACATCTTGTAAAAAAGACTGTGAGAAGTATCAGGGACTCTTTCATCAGACCGGAAGAGGACTACTTGACCATTAAAGAGGCAAGTCAGATTCTACATACCGATAAGTCAACCTTATGGAGATGGCATAAAATTGGATATTTGTGCAGGTTGGAAATAGGAGGTAAGAGATTGTACCGAAAAAGTGATGTAGATGCTATTCTACAGAAAGAGAATAATTAACCCTTTAAATTTTACGATTATGAGTCTTATCAAAAAATCAAATGAATTAGTAATCCCTACCACAGTGAAAATGATGATTTACGGCCAGGCTGGTATGGGAAAATCAACAGTGGCATTGAGCGCACCGAAACCGTTATTATTAGATTTCGATAATGGCGTTAAGCGTATGAATATGGCGCATTTGGAAAACATAGATACCGTACAGGTCACTTCATGGAGTGATGTTCAACAGGTCTTGCAGGAGGATTTGTCTGCTTATCAGACCATTGTAGTTGATACCATTGGCAAGATGATGGATTTCATCATTACTTATAAATGTGGCGGCCGCCAACCATCTATCAGGGATTGGAGTGGTATCAATGCGGAGTTTTCATGGATGACACGAACACTTTCGGGGCTTAACAAGCACATCATTTTCGTTGCCCATCGCGACACACGGAAAGAAGGTGATGATACCGTGTTTATCCCTGCCTTGCGTGAAAAATCCTACAACTCCATCGTCACCGAACTTGATTTGCTTGGCTATCTTGAAATGAAGAGTGAGAGAGGAGTGCAGAGACGTACTATTACTTTCGACCCGACTTCAAGAAATGACGGTAAGAATACCTGCAATCTTCCTTCAGTGATGGAAGTGCCGACTATCCTTGACAAGAATGGTAATCCAACCGCCAAGAACGACTTTATCACTGCCAAGATAATCAATTCGTATTTGGGTATGCTTGCAGCCAAGAAAGAAGCACAGGAAAAGTATGATAAGGTGATAGAGGAAATCAAAGAAAGTATCGAATTTATAACTGATGCCAAGTCCGCTAATGAGTTCGCCTCTCATATTAATGAGTTTGAACACGTTGGTAGTTCTTTGATGATGGCGAGAAGTTTGTTTGCTGCAAAGGTAAAGGCTTTGGGACTGGTATTCAATAAGGAAACTAAAATCTACTCAGATGCAGCCTAACTATCGTATATATGCAACATTGTTGGATTCCTACTTCAATTACCTTAATAGCGATGTCATATATGAGCGTTATTATGGGTGGAGTGAGAATCCACCATGTACGGAAGAAGAGTTCCGGCAGAAGCAGTTTCAAGAACTGATAGACCGTATCAATCGTAAACCTTTCGACAGTGAAGCGGCCGACAAGGGCACAGCCTTTAATGAGTTAGTGGACGCTCTTATAGAAAATCGCAAGCCGAACGGTATGGATGTAGAGCGAAACGAGGATAATACTTGCTATACGGTTGTTTACAATGACCGCACATTTGTTTTTCCCATTTCTCTTTGCCGAGAATTTGCCAATTACTACAAAGGCGCATTAACCCAACAAAGAGTAGAAGCGATTCTTCCAACCGCATACGGCAATGTTTTGGTTTATGGGGTAATTGACGAACTGATGTCAGCCAGCGTCCACGACATCAAAACAACCGGAAGCTATACCGTAGGGAAGTTCAAAGACCACCATCAGCATTTAGTTTATCCTTATGCTCTTATGCAGAATGGGTCGGATGTACGGACATTTGAGTATAACATTGTAGAGTTCAACAAAGGCGGTTATGTGGTAGATACCTATACAGAAACATACGTTTTCAATCCTGAACGTGATATTCCTATTCTTACTAATCATTGTGAGGAATTTATCCGGTTTTTGGAAGAAAACAGAAAACTTATAACCGATAAAAAGATATTTGGAGGAGAAAATTAATGGCAAACCAAATAACCGGACGGATAATCGAAATCGGACAAACTGTTCAAATACCATCCAAAAACGGTGGTTCCTCGTTTACAAAACGGGAGTTCATTTTAGATGCTACCACTTACGACCCTTATACGGGAGAGCGTAGCGAGTATGAGAATGTTATTCCCTTAGAGTTTTCAGGCGATAAGTGTGCAGAACTTGACCGCTTTAATCAGGGTGATGTTGTTACTGTATCATTTGTTTTACAAGGACGTTCTTGGACGAATCAAGACGGAGAACTCAAACGTATGGCATCTATTCGGTGCTACAAAATAGATGCGCGTGGCGGTGTATCTCAATCCCAACAAACAACATCGGTACAACAGCCAGCGCCACAACCGACCTATCAGCAACAGCCGCAGAACTTTCCGCCTCCGGTTGATGCTAATGGCAATATAAAGGACGATTTACCTTTTTAGCGTATGCTGTTCGACTTGAAGAATGAATATCAAATACCCAAGTTCAAGGAGTATGTAAACAAGCTGTTTAGTGAACGTGCGGTGGTGGAAGTGAAAAAGAAACTACCTAACCGCACGCTTGCCCAAAACAGCTACTTGCATCTTCTTTTAGGGTATTTCGGTAGTGAGTACGGTTGCAGCCTTGACGAAGCCAAAATTGACTTCTATAAGAGGACTTGCAACCGTGATTTGTTTGAACGTAAGACGGTCAACAAGAAAGGTCAAGAAGTAATCTATTTGCGTAGTTCTGCCGAACTGACAACAGGTGAAATGACCCTTTCGATTGACCGCTTTCGTAATTGGAGCGCATCAGTGGCAGGTATCTATCTGCCGGCTGCGAATGAACATCAAATGCTGATATACGCCCAGCAAGAAATAAAAAGAAATCAAGAATTTATTTAGTTATGATAGAAACAAGAAAAACAGAAATCCGGTATGTGACATCTGACCCGAAGAAGATGCTTAACATGTACCTTGCAAAATGTCTCCTCAAAACATGGGAGGAATCTTTCATAGATGAAGATACCGGAGAAACGGTAAACATTGAACGGAATGAAATTCTGTTTGACCGTGGTACTTTGATAGACCAAGACATACTGGCGAAGATTCGTTTCAGCATGGAAGCTGACGGAATCAAGGAAGTGGAAGTAAGTAATCAGAAACGCTTGGCGTTTGAGAATGCAAACAAGTTCTTATATCCATACCTTGCACAAGCGCAGATATGTGATAAGAAGTACAAATTTTTGCTTTATGCTACCGGATTGGAAAATGTCTGCCTTATTTTGAAGGACTACATAGAGCTTAATTATCAGTCGAGCTTTACCCTTACAATGGCAAAAGAGTTTGATTCATGTATTATCCTCACAGATAACTTGAAAGAACGTAAAGTCGATGATGTGGCTTCCGCTTATCTCAAAAACGAAATAACAATGGAAGAAGCTCTCGAAGAAATGGATGAAGAAAGTGAGGATGAAGAATCTAAACCGGACGAAAAGAAGTTCTATCAGATTGAAACTAAAGTTACTTATGATGAAGAACAGCATACTCAAACGTTTGTCGTGAACACTTTCAATGTTGACCGAGCTATGATGCTTATCACTCATTGGCTCAAAAACAAAGAGGAAGAGTGCGAGAAACAAGCCAAAGAAAAAGGACACGAGTTCAACAAGCGTGAGATTCATGCGGCTATTGAATCGGCTAAACCTATTCCGGTTGGGCGGTTTATCCCGAAAGAGTTTTCTATGGCTTACGTTGAAACGAAAGAATAAAAGAAGAGGGCTCTAATGAGCCCTCCGCCATTGCTGGCAATTATCTCATCTTTTTGATAGGCGTGGGTAGCAGTAGTCTATAAGGCGAACCGAATATGTTCCTACAACGAATCCTAAAACAGTTATTATAAATAACTCCATTAGTTATAATTTTTTGTTATTATAATTATAATCTATGTGTTATTGGAATTTTCTTCCTAATCTAACTGAATGGTATAATCTCTATTGGCGATTACCTACTCTCCCACTGTTACGCAGTACCATCGGCGTGACTGAGCTTAACTTCTCTGTTCGGAATGGGAAGAGGTGGAACCTCAGTGCTATAGTCACCTAAATATAATTTTGTCAAGCGGAACAGGTACTAAGTGTTCTCAGCGGAGGGATGTTTTCAAACCTATCCCTCTGATACAAAATGCATCAACCGCTTCTTTCTGCGTACTTGAGTAGACTGATTATAAAACCAGTACGGCTAAGACAGTCATCCACTTTACTAAAGTAGTGACGGCTTGCACAAACTCAATATCTATTTCAATTCTCATGTCTATAGAATTAGGTTAATAATCTAATGACACTTGACAAAATCGAGTGCAAAGATAAAAAATAAATATGCTATACCGATATAATAAGAAGAAAAATGAAAAGCCTTTGTTTGATATAACAGGAGCTAAGATAAAGAAGAAGCCGGATTTGAAGACCAAGCTCGACAAAGAGTTTTCCCTTTTCATCCGGCTTCGTGACGCAATGCCAAACGGATATTTTAAATGTATCTCTTGTGGTCAGATAAAGCCGTTTGAGCAGGCCGATAACGGGCATTACATAAATCGACAGCATATGAGTACCCGTTTCGATGAAATGAACTGTAACGCTCAATGTCGGCACTGTAACCGCTTCATGGAGGGTAATATTCAGAATTACCGCAAAGGATTGATTGCCAAGTATGGTGAACAGAGAGTTGTCCTACTCGAAGCAAAGCAGGGTATTAGCCGGAAGTTTACCGATTTTGAGTACGAGCAATTAATCAAGTATTACAAGGTGCTTAATAAGAAGCTTAAAAAGGAGAGAGGATTATGAGTTATGTATTGCGAGATTATCAACAGAAAGCCTCTGATGCAGCTGTTTCCTTCTTTAACAACAAGGCGAAGAAGACGAATGCTATCATGGTTCTTCCTACAGGATCAGGGAAGTCACTTATTATAGCCGACATCGCTGCAAGGCTTGACGGGCACACCTTAGTGTTTCAGCCCAGCAAGGAAATAAAGAAAAAGCAGACCTAAGAGTCTGCAAATACTATATATTTTATGTGTTTTGGATTGGGGGCGTTGTGAAACGCTCTCTTTCTCCTATTCTTTAATCCTGAGTTCAAGAGGTGTACCGCATTTAGGGCAAACTAAAGAATTTCCTGTATGCTGAATTTCTTCAGGTGAAGCAAAGAGTTGCCACATTGGTACATTTAGGGCTTTTGCTATTCTTTCAAGAGTTTCTTGTGATGGATTGCCTGCCAACGTTTTTACTATAGATATTCTTGTAACACCCAATTTGTCGGCTAACTCTTGTTGAGTTATACCTTTTTCTTTCAAAATTTCTTTTATTCTATTCATAATCATGTGTTTAAATTATTACAAATATACTCTTTTATTATGACATGTATAGTTATGCTTATACTAATTAGTGTTAAAAGAATAATTAAACATATTCTTTTTCTTTGAAATGAATAATTAAAGTTATACATTTGCATCATCAAAGTAAACGAACTAAGTATAACACATAAAATATAAGTAGTATGAGCACAAAATTTAGAAGTCAGATGAAAGAGGTTATGCAAATGGCATGGTCTTTTGTACGCAAGAACGGTTATTCAATGAGTGAAGCGTTGAAATGCGCATGGACTAATATCAAACTTCGTGCATTGCTTCATAAGAAAGTGGTTGAGTTCTATTTCAAGAAAACAGACGGTACACTTCGTCAGGCTTTCGGTACTTTAATGAGTGGCAGAATACCTGAAACAAAGGGGACAAAGAAAACAGCAGATAACTGCCAAGTGTACTGGGACTGCGAAAAAGAAGAGTGGCGTTGTTTCAAGAAGTGTAATCTTATAAAAATTGCATAACCATGAAAAAGAAAAGTATGGCAACCATTGAATTAGAATGTTCAAATCCGTATTCAATACCTGTATTTGAAGATTTTGTAAATGAGATACAAAAGCGTTTTGATGTTGAGAAGAACGCCAAGAACGAAGCGTATTCTTTCATTATACAAATGGGACTTATTGACCAGTTCAGGGATTTTGTAAGGCATTATAAAGGTATAGACCATCATGAAGCCTGTGTGGGCATGTTGGCTACACAAATATAATAATTTTCTCACACGATTATAGGGCGGTCGGCATAGACCGCCTTTAATCCACTTTTAAACAAGCATGATTATAGACGAAATTTGGAAAGATATTGAAGGATACGAAGGTCTCTACCAAGTATCAAATTTAGGTAGAATAAAGTCTTTAGAAAGATACAGAAAAGGTAAACGTGGGGCATTAACATTTTGCAGAGAAAGAATACTGATAGATAGAGTTGGTAATAGTGGCTACTCTCAAATATGCCTTTGTAAAAACAACATAAAGAAACTGCTTCTTGTACACCGTTTGGTTGCGAAAGCTCACGTGCCCAATGAAAGCAATTTACCATGTGTTGACCATATAAATGGTATTCGCACAGATAATAGAGCAATTAATTTGCGATGGTGTACAACAAAAGAAAATTTGAATTTTGATTTGGCACGTAAAAACATATCGCAATCAAACAGGGCAAGCGAAAAGTGCAAAAGACATATAAAGTCATTACATAAGTCTTGTTGCAAAGAAATAGTAATAGTCTTTTCTGATGGCTCTATAAAAGAGTATAAGTCGGCAACTGACGCCGAAAAAGACGGATTCAATCATTCACTTATAGCTGCTTGTTGTAAAGGTAAACAAAAAACGACACGTGGTTGTAGGTGTTATTATAAAACTGATTATTATGGCAATAATACTTAGGGATTATCAAAAGGCTGCCTCTGATAAAGCGGTAGCCTTTTTCAAAGACAAGAGTAAGAAAAGTAACGGTGTTATGGTACTGCCAACAGGGGCGGGTAAATCAATCGTAATTGCGGATATAGCACATAGATTAAACGACTATGTGCTAATTTTTTGTCCGTCACGTGAAATCGTCGAGCAAAACTTCAAGAAACTCTGCTCATACGGCATTCTTGATTGCAGCATCTATTCTGCATCCTTTAACTCAAAAGAAATAAGCCGGATAACATTCGCCACCATCGGCAGTGTGAAGAATCATCCCGAACTGTTCATCCACTTCAAGAACATCATCGTGGATGAATGTCACCTTGTGAACCCCAAAGAGGGAATGTACAAGGATTTCTTCGATGTAGTGAAGTGTAAGGTTCTTGGACTGACAGCAACGCCATACCGTTTAAGCTCCAGCCGTGATTTCGGCTCCATGCTGAAATTTATCACTCGGACAAAACCTCATGTCTTTTCAGAGGTCATTTATCATGTACAGGTATCAACCCTATTAGATATGGGCTACTTGGCGAAGTTGGATTACTATTCAATGAATCCTTCAGGGTGGAATGAACTTAACTTGAAAGTAAATACTACTGGTGCCGACTATACGGATAGGTCAGTTCAAAAAGAATATGAACGGATAGACTTCTACGGTTATCTCGTTCATATCGTCCAAAGGCTGATGAATCCCAAAGCCGGAGGAAAACGGAAGGGTATTTTGGTCTTTACCCGTTTTTTGAAAGAAGCGGAACGGTTAACGATGTCAATACCCGGTTGCGCTATCGTTTCAGGTGATACTCCTAAGAAAGAACGTGAACATATTCTTGAGGCGTTCAAAGCTGGTGAAATCCCGGTAGTAGCTAATGTGGGTGTACTTACGACTGGCTTTGACTATCCGGAACTTGATACGGTCGTTATGGCACGTCCTACAATGTCACTTGCCATGTGGTATCAGATAGTCGGTCGTGCCATCCGTCCGCATCCATCTAAAGAATGTGGCTGGATTGTGGATTTATGCGGTAATATCAAACGTTTTGGGGAAGTTTCTGATTTACGGTTATTTGATAGTGGTAACGGCAAGTGGGCTGTGTTCTCCAATGGAAGACAATTAACTAACGTGAGATTCTGAAACCATGGATAAAGGATTCATCAAACTATCCCGCACATTCTTCGATAACAAGATATGGCAGGCCGCCCGGGCATTTAGTGAGTGCGAAGCGTGGATTGACTTGATACAGTCAGCACGATTTGAGGCATCACCGACTACGTCGCGCATCGGGTGTTACGAGGTAACATGGGAAAGAGGGCAATATCCTGCATCCAATAGATTTCTCGCTAAAAAATGGAGAAGGTCAGACCAATGGGTTAAATCCTTTCTTGGAAAACTAAAAAGAGAGAAAATGATTACTACTGATAACAGTCAAGGGGTTAATGTGATTACTCTTGTCAATTTTGAAAAATACAACGGTGAAGCCATAGGAAACCCACCTAACACCCCACCTTGTAACCCACTTAATAAATTGATAGACGGAGATTTACAAGAATTTATAACCCACCTTGTAACCCAGCAAATAACCCACTTCCAAAAAGGACAACCCACCTCTAACCCAAATAATAAGAAAGAAAAGAATATAAAAGAAACTACTCCTAACGGAGTAGCAAAGAAAGACGCGGCTAAAGCCGCTACTCTCTTCCGGAAAGATTCTTTCTATCAGTCTTTAATTCCCTATGTGGGTAAATACCCGAAAGACATGATACGAGCTTTCTTCGACTATTGGTCTGAAATGAATAAATCGTGCACGAAGATGCGCTTTGAACTTGAAAAAACATGGGAGTTGTCCAGAAGGTTAACTACTTGGGCAAACAAGGAGAGAATGCCTGCCAAGTCAACTACTGACGTTGGGGTGATTCTTAATAATAACTCTCCTGACAAATACGATTCACCGCAGGAAAAGAAATGGGAGGAAAGATGGAACAAATAGACTTCAGAAAAACAATTGATAGTTTTAGGGAAATGGGGTTTAATCCCTTGCCCAATCTTGTAAACATAGCTATACCTGATGCAAAGAGTGTCCTTTGGAGAGGACTGAACTATTTCACGGGAAATGCTGAATGGTTACCGGAATACGAGGAAATAGCAGCGTGGCTTTCGGGAAATAACGGTCGTGGGCTTCTCTGTCACGGGAATTGCGGGCGTGGAAAGTCGCTTATCTGCTGGAAAATCATCCCCTTGCTTCTCAATCATTATTGCCACAAGATAGTTTCCTGCTACGATGCGCAACAAATGAATGCCGATATAGACGCTGTGAAGGCAAAACATATCATCTACATAGATGACGTCGGTACGGAAAATATGAGCGTGAAATTCGGCGAAAAAAGGCTTGCCTTCTGCGAAATAGTCGATGAAGCGGAGAAACGAGGGAAACTACTTATGCTGACAACTAACTTGTCGCTTGATGAAATCTCCCAAAAGTACGGGGAGCGTACAATGGATAGGTTAGTTGCGATTACTACACGGGTTAAGTTCAAAGGGGAAAGTTTACGAAAATAATATGGCTAAGAAGATTCAGGCTATTCCTATGTATGTTAAATGTATGAATTGCAGATACGCTTCTGACTTTATAGGGAACTCATGTTTTTGTAAAATTAAAAACCATAGAGTGTGCGCATGCGGCAGATACGGCAGGATATGTGACAAATTCAAGAAAAGATGATTTTATGGACATGGAACTTGAAAAGGAAATCGAATTATTGGAGTGGCAGTGTGACAACGCACTGCGCCTGCGCTGCCCGTTGGTGGCAAGGAAGTACCAGCGCATGATTGACGAACTTGCCAAGGAGAGCAGGAACAGAAGTATGAACGACAAGAAGCGGAAGGATGAATAGTAAACTAACACATGGCTCTCTGTTCAGCGGCATTGGTGGTCCAGAAATAGCTGCTGAAATGATGGGCTGGAAAAACGTGTTCCATTGCGAGATAAACCCGTTCGGGAGAAAGATACTTGATTATTGGTTTCCAAACAGCAAAAGTTATGAAGACATCACGAAAACAGATTTCAGAGAATGGAGAGGAAAAATCAATGTCCTCACCGGAGGTTTTCCCTGCCAGCCCTTCTCTTGTGCCGGACAGCGAAAGGGAGCGGAAGATGACCGCTATCTCTGGCCGGAAATGCTACGAGCGATACGGGAGATACAGCCCGATTGGGTTGTTGGTGAAAACGTTGCTGGAATCCTCACGATGGTACAGCCAGGCAGTGAAACTCCGTTGGGAAGCGAAGAAACTCTATTCGGAGAAGATAACAGAAAAAGAACATTGCATCGGCAGGAATATGTCGTCGAAACAGTGTGTAACGACCTTGAACGTGAAGGATATTCCGTCCAACCGGTTGTTATTCCGGCTTGTGCCGTCGGAGCGCCGCACAGAAGAGACCGCGTCTTCTTTATTGCCCACCGTGCAGACGCAGGGTCTGAAGGTATGCAACGAGAATGGGAAAACAACATTCTATCCGGTAGGACTGCTCCCGACACCGATGGCGAGCGATGCAACAACCGGAGCGATAATTGGAAAGAACGACCAATTTGTTACGACCAGAAACGGTACTCCGAGGAAAATCAATCAGAATGGACAGAACGGAAGCGTAGGACTTGCGAGAATGGTTCGGCTGCTTCCGACTCCCAATGCCAGGGAAGCGGACAAATATACGAAGAAGTACAATCCGAACAGCCAAATGGGCACAGCTTTGACAGCAATGGCAATAAACGGAATGTTGCCTACTCCAGCAGCGAGGGATTATCAACCCTCCGTTTCCCCACAAGCATTGAAAAGGAAAAACGGGAAAATGAGGACGGATGCTCTGTGCAACCTCCCGGTAATGTTAGGAGAGCATCATTCGCAGAACGGTGGAAAAACTTCCCAACTCAATCCCCTGTTTGTAGCCGAGATGATGGGATTTCCACCAGATTGGACGGTATTGCCTTTTCAAAGTGGCGGCAGGAATCGATAAAGGCATATGGCAATGCGATTGTTCCACAAGTAATGTATGAGATATTCCAAGCAATAGAATCTATAGAAAAAGGCAAATAGTATGAACGTTCACCAGACAATCCCCCGCTCGGATTGCACCTCCTTCGCCAAGTGCGGCAAGCATTCCCTTGCATATTGCAGGAGGTACGGCGCGTCCGAATGCGGGCCATGTGAAATCGTGAGGAGGAAACCCCGTAACCGGGTGGTCGTTGACGGGGTGGAGCGTAAACTGTGCACCCGTTGTGGAAGAGCACTTCCGTTATCCCGTTTTTTCGATAGAATAGCCCGTCGTAACGGTAAGGAATACCATCTGAAAGCGTCATGGTGCAAGATGTGTATGGCAGAGGTACAGAGCGAGCGGAATAGAAAAAATAATAAAAAATATTGAATTATGAGACCAATAAGGAATATAGAAGACATTGGAAATCTAAAGACAGATGAAAAACTGATTGAATGCCTAAATGGTGAAGTGAATTATTATCGTTTTTTGTGCTTGCATCCGAGAAACGATGAATACGTGATTCTTCTGAACCATTGTGAGGAACCTAAAAGGTTTTATGTTAAAAGCATTAGTGTCCAATAAAAATGGACGAGTTAAAAAATTAATCAAATAGTCCTTCAAAAAGGGGATAATCGAGTTCTTTGATATCGTTGAAATCAGTCTTATCGAACAGGTCACGTAAGTTCGTTTTGT